>JAFLDI010000168.1 GCA_017302485.1 Burkholderiales bacterium
TGGCCGTGGTCTACCGCTACGCCGGTGCCGCCGCCCGGCAGGCCCTGGCGGATGCCGGTGCTGCCACGCTGCGCGAGCCCGCGGACGACGCGGCACTGGGCGCCTGGCTGGCCTCGCTGCTGGTGGGTCAGGCCAGGCGCGTCCACCATCCGCCACCCGCTGAGGCAGGGCCGGCCGATACCACGGTGGCCGCCCTGCCCCGTCGTTTCGATGACACTGCCCTCACCACCATCGCCAGCCTGCCGCCCTCGCTGGCCTGCGAATGCCCGCGCCACGTGGCGGAGCTGCTGATGCAGCTGGCCAGCTTCGAGGCCTACAGTGCCGCATGCACCCACCGCGACGACGCGGATGCGCAGCTGCACGCCTACCTGCACCAGGTGGCGGGCGCCTCACGGGCATTGTTCGAGTCGGCCCTCGAGCGCCTGGCGCGCCACGAGGGCCTGCTGCTTCGCTGAGCCGCCGGGGCATCCATGGTCGATCTCTTCCAACGCCTTCCCGGCGCCCGCCGCAGCCCCGCGGGCCTGGAGCGCACCGTGCTGCGCCATCTGCCGCGCGCGCTGTGGCTGGGCACCCTGGTGCTGGCCCTGCCCTCGCTGCTGGTGCGTCTGCTGGACGGCTGGGGCGGCACCGGCAACGAGGCCTTGACGAGGTCGATCGACTTCTGCGTCGCGGCGCTGGTCTTCCTGCACTGGAACCTGCTGCTGACCGTGGCCATCGGTGCCGTCATCGTGATGGTGATGAAGGGCCCCGCCTACGTGGCCGACCCCTACCCCCCGCTTGACCGCGCCGACCCGCCGGCCGGCCCCACCCCATGAAGACCTGGCTGATCGTCCTGCTGCTGGCTCTCGTCCCGCTGCGCACCCTGGCCATCGAGGAGCCCGACCACCAGGTGGTGCAGCGACTGGGCCCCGTCGAGCTGCGCGACTACGCGCCCTACGTGGTGGCCCAGGTGCTGATCCAGGACAGTGCCGAGCGCGCCGGCAACCAGGCCTTCCCCATCCTGGCGGGCTACATCTTCGGCCGGAACAAGGGGGAGCGCCGCCTGGACATGACCGCGCCGGTGACCCAGGCCGCCGCGCCCGTGACGCTGGAGATGACCGCGCCCGTCACCCAGGCTGCCGCCCCCGGTGGCTTCATCGTGCAGTTCGTGCTGCCCAAGGGGGTGACCCTGGACAACGCCCCCGAGCCGCTGGACCAGCGGGTGCAACTGCGCGAGGAACCCGCCCGCCGCGTGGCGGTGATCCGCTACTCCGGCTTCTGGACCCAGGCCAACTACGAAGAGCACCTGGCGCGGTTGCAGGCTGCGCTGCGCGAGGCCGGGCTGCGCTGGAGCGGCGAGCCGGTCCTGTCGCGCTACGACCCACCGATCATGCCGTGGTTCCTGCGGCGCAACGAGATCTGGCTGACGCTGGACACGGCGCCCGCCTCGTCCCGGGCGCCGTAGGAAGCGATCAGTCGATGGCGGCCACGACGCGGTCGCGGCCCGCGTCCTTGGCTGCGTAGAGCGCCGTATCGGCCAGACGCATCGCCTCTTCGAAGGTCTGCGTCGCCGTCTGGACGCTCAGACCTGCAGAGAAGGTGGCACGGGCCTGCGGGCATTCGGCCCAGACGTCCGGCCGCGCGAGACCCTCACGCAGACGCGCCAGCACCGCCCTGGCTTCAGTACACGAGGTGTCCGGCATCACCAGCACAAACTCCTCGCCGCCCCAGCGTGCCAGCATGTCCCGGCTGCGCAGCAGCCGCACCGCCTCACGCGCAAAGATGCGCAGCACGCTGTCGCCCACGGCATGGCCCCACAGGTCATTGATGCGCTTGAAGTGGTCCAGGTCGATCAAGGCCACGCAGGCACTGCGCGTTGCATAGGCATCCCGCGCAGGCGCCTGCCGGACCCATTCCTGCACATGGCGCCGGTTGGGCAGACCGGTCAGCTCATCGTGGGTGGCCAGCAGGCGCAATCGATCCAGCGCCTCTCGCAGCTCGCGCTTCTGGACCTGCAGGTCACTGCGCCACTGGCTCAGCTGACCCGCCAGCAGGGAGATCGTTGGCAGCACCGTGGCGACGAAGAAGAAGTGGATCCACTCGATCGTCGTGTCGATCTGCCGGGCATCGTGGCTGGCGCCCCAGGCCATCGCAGACCCGAACAGGGCCACGGCCGCCCACCCCAGGGCCCGACAGCGCGAGGGCGTCAAGGTGAAGGCGCCGAAAATCAGCACCAGCGGTACCACGATCAGCACCGCGCCACGGACATGCGGATTGACCCGGTAGGCCAGCGCCAGGGCGCTGAGTGCAAACACCATCTGCGGCATGGTCAGCGCCGGGTCACGCAGCGACAGCGTCCAGCCGGTGCGCAGCACCCCATAGAAGCCCATCTGACCCAGCAGCACGAACACGAAGACGCCTGTCGCCTCCTGCAGCGGCACATACTCCGCCCAGACCGAATGCGCCTGCAGCAGCAGACACACCAGGTAGACACCGCCAGCCGTCAGCGTGCGCAGCAAGGTGAGGCGCAGACGCGGTTCGTGGCCGAGCAGGAGATCGACCAGGATGCTTGGGCGTTGGATCATGGGCAGGTGCAGGCAGACCCAGGCCACCGGTCGGTGCTCGGTCCACGCTCAGGTATCGGCAGACGCCGCCGGGTCTTGAGAGCACCCCAGTCCTGCCGCTGCGCGTCAGGCGCCCCGGCGTTTCCTCATGGAAGCCTTCAACGGCCGGTCAATCCCTGTCGCCACGTCCCTCGCCACCTTCCCTCGGTTCAACCCGGGGATCGCGGTGGCACTCGACACAGTCCGTGAACTGTCGGATGCCTTCCTCCAGGTGCTCGGCGCGCACGCGGGCCTCCGAGTGCTCGTGGCAGCCGTAGCAGGTGTAGCGGCTGTAGTCGTGGTTGCGGTGGCAGGTGTCGCAGCGGGCCTGGTGGTCAGCATCCAGCACGAAGGACTTGTCGTGGTCGAAGGTCGCCGGCTTCCAGGCCGAGGGCTGGTGGCATGACTGGCAGCTGCCCTGGATCTGCCGGTGCAGACGGTCGGTGGGCGCGCGGTGGCAGCTGTCGCAGCGGGCCAGCTCAGCCGCTGCCAGCACGCGATGGTCAAAGGACGCCGGCAGCCAGGCCCGGTCGCCGTGGCACTGGGAGCATTCCTGGGTGGACAGGCGGTGCACGCTGTCCTGTGGCGCGACATGGCAGGAGGAACACCGCGCCTGGGCCGTTGGCTGCAGCAGCGCATGCGAGAAGGGCTTGCGGCTGCGCTTGGTCAGGCGCGGCCCCTGGTGGTCGCTGTGGCAGGCCATGCAGTCCTGTTCCACCAGCTGTTGGTGAAACGACACCTTCACGCTGCGCGCCGGGATCGGCACGCCCTGCGTGGTCTTCAGGCCGATGTCCGCAAGCGTGTGACATTCCGTGCAGCGCGCCGTCGAGGCCCCGCGCCAGGCGGCGTGGCAGGCGAAGCAGTCCGTGGCCAGGGCTTCGTGCCCCTTGACCAAGGGCCCCGGACTGATCATCAGGTGCGGGTAGAGGAAGGCCAGCACCAGCAGCACCAGCAGGTTGATCGCCACCACCATCCACAGGACAGGCCGCTTGCTCACTGCCAGCCCCAGAACAGCGCAATCGCCACAATGTGGGCGGTGCCCAGCACGCCGAAGGCCAGCGTGATCGGGAAGTGCACCACCCGCCACTGGCGGACGGCGTCAAAGGTCATGCTGTCCCAGTAGAGCTGGTCGGCCAGCTCGGTCTCGGACAGGCCCCGCGCCCGCAGTCCCTGGCGGGCCTCTTCCAGGCGTCGCCGTGAGCGATCGAGCAGGAACTTGCCCGTCAGCCCGCTGCCCACATTGATCAGCATCGCCCAGACCGCCAGCCAGCCCAGGATCGCATTGAAGTGGACGCCCGCATGGACCAGCACCAGCAGCGACCCCAGCCAGGCCAACCATTCATGCCAGCGCAGCAGCGTGGCCGGATGGCCGCTGTGGATCAGCTGGCGCTTGCGCATCGAGTAGGCGGTGGAGCCGATGATCAGCAGGGTGCCAGGTATGCCCAGCCAGCGGCCGATCCACAGCAGATCCAGCAGATGCAGCAGGCCGTCCAGCGCCAGCGCCAGCAACACCAGCAAGGCCAAGCTGGCGATGAAGGGCAGCACCTCACGGCGGACCAGGCGGGCCTTCATCACGATCAGGCCTCCAACACCAGGTTCGCGCTCGGGCGACCGACACACAGCAGGCAATGGCCCGGCGCTGGCTCATGGTCGGGCGGCTGGTCGTAGGTCACCTCGCCCGCCAGCACCCGCGTCTCGCAGCTGCCACAACCACCGCAGCGGCAAGCCGATTCGACCGCCACGCCATGGCGCTCGGCACAATCGAGCAGCGTGCCGTCCCCGCCGTCCCAGCGCAGCGTGCGGCCGGACCGTGCAAAGCGAATCTCGATGTCCTGAGCCACCGCCATGGTGTCGGGCTGGGCCCCTGGCCAGGCCACCGAGGCCGGACCGAAGGCCTCGTAGTGGACATCGCTCCGGGGAACACCCCACTCGGCCAGGGCCGGAACCAGCACCTGCATCAGTGCCGCCGGGCCACAGAGGTAGAACTGGTGGCGTCCGTGCGGCAGCGTCGTCCTCAGCAGCGCCCCATCGATGTGTCCGACATGCTGGTAGTCGCGCCCCAGCACGTCGGTGGGCGCCGGCCGGCTGTAGACCACATGCAGCGACAGCGCGGGGTGCGCCGCCGCCAGGGCCTCGAGGTCCGACTTGAAAGCCCGCTCACCGCTGTGACGCAGGCCATAGTACAGATGCACCTGGCGCTGCGGCTGCATGGCCAGGCACCAGCGCAGCATGCTCATCATCGGTGTGATGCCGATCCCGCCACCGATCAATACCGCCGGCACGCCGGGGTCAGGATCCAGCACGAAGTGCCCCGCAGGTGCCTTCACACGCAGGATCGTCCCCACCTGCACCTGGTCATGGAAGTGGCCGGACGACAGGCCCGGGGGCCACTGCGGCTGATCCGGCGGCGCCGGCACGCGCTTGATGGTGACCCGGTAGTGCGACGGCTGGGGCGCATCGGACAGCGAATAGCAGCGTGTGAGGGCGCGCTCCTGCCCGGGCAGGTCGAGCGAGAAGGTGAGGAACTGGCCCGGCCGGAAGGGCGGCAGCGGCTGGCCATCGACCGGCTGCAAGTGGAACGAGCACTGCGAACCGCAGGCGTCCTCCGCCTGGCGATGGATGACACGCATGGGCCGCCACCCCTCCCAGGCCTGCTCGGCACGGTGCTGGCTCGGTGCGAACGGCGGCGCCGACGCCGTGGACCGCGTGTGGCTGCGGCGGCGCAGCACCACGGCCACACCCACGGCCAGCTGAAGCAGCCAGGCAGCGGCGATGAGACTCAGGAGTTCGACAGCGTTCACGACAGGGACAGGCCGCCTGCCGCATGCAACAGGCACCGGCAGGGCAGACCCATTCTGCGAACCCGGGTGGGTCTGCCCTTGTCCAGCGTCAAGCGCAGGGGTGAGCGGATGCCGCCCTCAAGCGCCCTTAAGCACCCGCTAAGCCGGCGTGCGTGCCTGGCAGCTGCGAGCCCCGACCCCGCCCCGCGGTCGCCAGGCCCTATGGGCCTGCGTCCTGCGGGGGCGCCTCCATGCGATAGCCCAGGCCGCGCACCGTGTGGATCAAGGGCCGCGCGGCGCCTTCATCGATCTTGGCGCGCAGGCGCCGGATGTAGACGTCCACCACATTGGTCAGCGGATCCTCGCTGTTGCCCCAGACATTGGCCAGGATGCGCTCACGGCTGAGCAGTCGGCCGGGCGCGCTCATCATCAGCTCCAGCAGGGCCAGCTCCTTGGCGGTCAGTGCCAGCGTGCGGCCGGCGCGGCTGGCCTGCATGCGCTCGCGGTCGAAGACCAGATCGTCGACCACCAACTGGTTCGCCGTCGAGCGCTGACGGTCTCTGCCCCGACGCGCCAGAGACTCCAGCCGGGCCAGCAATTCCTCGAAGTCGAAGGGCTTGGGCAGGTAGTCGTCGGCGCCCAGCCGCAGGCCCGTCACGCGGTCGTCCACCGAGCCCAGCGCCGAGAGCATCAGGATCGGCAGCATGATGCCTTCGGCGCGCAGGGTCTGGCAGATCTCCAGTCCGCCCATGCCCGGCAGCATCAGGTCCAGGATGAGCAAGGTCGTCATGCCGTCAGGCGCCGAGGCCACGCGTGCAGCCTGCCGCGCCGCCTCCAGACCCTGCGGGCCTTGGCTGACCACGCTCACCCGGTAGCCCTCGGCGCGCAGGCCTCGACTGAGGAAGTCGGCAATGCGCGGATCGTCTTCGATGACCAGGACGTTCATGCCAGGGCCACCCCCAGACGGTGGGCATCGAGCAGCGGCAGGCTCAGCGTGGCGCGGGTGCCCTCGCCCTCGGTGCTGCTCAGCTCGAGGCGGCCGCCATGCGCCTGCGCCAGCTGTCGCGCGATGCTCAGGCCCAGGCCGCTGCCATCGGGGCTGAGCCGCCGAGCAGCAGCCCCCCGGAAGTGCCGATCAAAGACGCGCGGCAGCTCGTCGGCAGGGATGCCGATGCCCTGGTCCGCCACGCTGAGCACCAGGCTGGGCACACCGTCGGTGTCGTCGGCGGAAGCGTCCAGCGTGATCGACACCTGGCCTCCAGGGCGGGTATAGCGCAGCGCGTTGTCCAGCAGCACCAGCAGCAACTGGCGCAGACGCACCGGATCGCCCGACACGATGCACCGACCGCTGCGCTGCTCAGGCGCCTTCAGCACGACATCGCGGCGATCCGCCAGCGCAGTGGCCTGGGCCAGGGCCTCGCGGGCCAGCTCATCCATGTCCACCGGCTCACGCACCAGCGACGGCGAGTCAATGTCGCTGCGGGCCATGGTCAGCAGGTCGTCGATCACATGGCCCAGATGGCGCGCGGTGTCCACAATCCGCATCAGCGCGTCCTTGTACTCGGCCGGCGGCTTGTCGACGCCGCGCAGAGTGATCTCGGCCTCGCCGCGGATGGCGGTGGTCGGTGTGCGCAGCTCATGGCTGATGTCGGCGAACAGGCGCCGGCGCTGGCCATCGGCCTGACGCAGGGAGCCCAGGGCGTCGGCCAGCTCGCGCGTGCGCGCGGCCACCAGGTCTTC
>JAFLDI010000169.1 GCA_017302485.1 Burkholderiales bacterium
GCCACCTCGGGCGTGCCGGGCCGCTTCCAGGCCGCGGTGGAGCTGCTGGTCGAGATGGTCGAAAGCCAGGCCAAGGGCATCGTCCACAACGCCGAGAGCCGCAAGCTGGTGTCGCCGCTGGCCCTGACCGTGTTCGTCTGGATCTTCCTGATGAACGCGATGGACCTGCTGCCGGTCGACCTGCTGCCCTTCATCTGGGAAAAGATCTACGGTGCGATGGGTGGTGATCCGCACCACGCCTACATGCGCGTCGTGCCCACCGCCGACCTGTCGGTCACCATGGGTCTGTCGCTGGGCGTGCTGATCACCTGCCTGGTCTACAACGTCAAGATCAAGGGCCTGGGCGGCTGGGTGCATGAGCTGTTCTCGGCCCCCTTTGGCGACCACTGGGCGCTGTACCCCTTCAACTTCCTGATGCAGGTCATCGAGTTCGTGGCCAAGACCGTCTCGCACGGCATGCGGCTGTTCGGCAACATGTATGCCGGCGAACTGATCTTCCTGCTGATCGCCCTGATGGGTGGCGCCTTCGCCTCGGTCGGTCTGGGCACCGGCATCGGCCTGGCGATCGGCCACATCATCGCCGGCTCGGCCTGGGCGATCTTCCACATCCTGATCATCACGCTGCAGGCCTTCGTGTTCATGATGCTGACGCTGGTGTACATCGGCCAGGCCCACGACGCGCACTGATCGCACTGATCCGGATTCATCCCCTTTCCTTCCTTTCCAACCCAACCTCTCAACTAGGAGTCATCATGGAAGTCATCAGCTTTGTTGCCCTCGCCGCCGGCCTGATCATCGGTCTGGGCGCCGTCGGTGCCTGTATCGGTATCGGCATCATGGGCAGCAAGTACCTCGAGTCCGCCGCCCGCCAGCCTGAACTGATGGGCGAGCTGCAGACCAAGATGTTCCTGCTGGCCGGCCTGATCGACGCGGCCTTCATCATCGGCACCGGTATCGCCCTGTGGTTTGCCACGGCCAACCCGTTCCTGGGCCAGCTCGCCGCCATCGCCAAGTAATTCGGCGTCTGTCGAGTTGAGAGGCCAAGGGCGCGCTGTGTGCGGCGCGCCCTTTGCTGAAGTCCCCGTCACCGTTTGAGGCAAACAAGTGAGCATCACCGGTACCCTCATCGTCCAGATGATCGTGTTCGCGATCCTGGTCTGGTTCACGATGAAATTCGTCTGGCCGCCCATCCCCGCTGCCCTCGACGAGCGCGCGAAGAAGATCGCCGAAGGCCTTTCCGCCGCCGACAAGGCCAAGGTCGCCCTGGCCGACGCCGACAAGAAGGTCGTGGCCGCGCTGACGTCCGCCAAGGACGACGCCGCCAAGCGTCTGGCCGACGCCGAACGTCTGGCCCAGCAACTGGTCGAAGAGGCCAAGGCCCGCGCCAGCGAGGAAGGCGCCAAGATCGTCGCCGCCGCCAAGGCTGAAGCCGAACAGGAATCCGTGAAGGCCCGCGAAGCCCTGCGCGAGCAGGTCGCCGTGCTGGCCGTCAAGGGCGCCGAGCAGATCCTGAAGCGCGAAGTCAACGCCGGCGTCCACGCCGAGCTGCTGACCCGCCTGAAGACCGAGCTCTGATCCCGGCACTCCACCCGAGCTGAAAAAATGGCCGAAGTAGCAACCATCGCCCGTCCCTACGCCGAGGCCCTGTTCAAGGCTGTTGGCGGCAGCGACGCTCGTGTCCTGGCCGAACAGGTCGAGGCCATCGGCGCCGTCGCCGGCGACGCGCACCTGCGCCAGTTCGCCGACAACCCGAAGGTCACCGGCCAGCAGGTCTTTGACGTCGTGTCCAGCGTGGCCAAGGTCGCGCTCGATGCCAAGGTCGCCAATCTGCTGACCACCGTGATCGAGAACGGCCGATTGCCCGCCCTGCCCGAGATCGCCGCGCAATTCCGCGCGCTGGTCAACGCCAGCAGCGGCGTCTCGGACGCCACGATCCACAGCGCCTTCCCGCTCGACGCTGCCCAGCTGGCCGACACCGTCGCCGCGCTGGAAAAGCGCTTCGGCCGCAAGCTCAACGCCACTGTGCAGGTCGATGAGTCCCTCATCGGCGGTGTGCGTGTGGTGGTGGGCGACGAGGTGCTCGACACCTCGGTCAAGGCGCGCCTCGAGCAGATGAAGGTCGCGCTGACCAGCTGAGCACCGTAGGCACCCACCCACCCGCATATCCACCGACAGACGGCCCAACCCCGGCTGTCGCGCTTTCGGAGAAAGCAATGCAACTCAATCCTGCAGAAATTTCGGAACTGATCAAGAGCCGCATCGAGGGCCTCGGCGCCTCGGCGGACATCCGCAACCAGGGCACCGTCGTCTCGGTGACCGACGGCATCGTCCGCGTCCACGGCCTGTCCGATGCGATGCAGGGCGAAATGCTCGAATTCCCCGCCGGCAAGGATGGCCAGCCCTCCTTCGGCCTGGCGCTGAACCTCGAGCGCGACTCGGTCGGCGCGGTGATTCTGGGCGAGTACGAGCACATCTCCGAAGGCGACACCGTCAAGTGCACGGGCCGCATCCTGGAAGTGCCCGTCGGCCCCGAGCTGATCGGCCGCGTGGTCAACGCGCTGGGTCAGCCGATCGACGGCAAGGGCCCGATCAATGCCAAGATGACCGACGTCATCGAGAAGGTCGCCCCGGGCGTGATCGCCCGCAAGTCGGTCGACCAGCCGGTGCAGTCCGGCCTGAAGTGCATTGACTCGATGGTGCCCGTCGGCCGTGGCCAGCGCGAGCTGATCATCGGCGACCGCCAGACCGGCAAGACGGCGGTGGCGATCGACGCGATCATCAACCAGAAGGGTCAGAACATGACCTGCGTGTACGTCGCGATCGGCCAGAAGGCTTCGTCGATCAAGAACGTCGTGCGCGCCCTGGAACAAGCCGGCGCGATGGAATACACCATCGTCGTTGCCGCCTCGGCCTCCGAATCGGCCGCCATGCAGTACGTCTCGGCCTACTCCGGCTGCACGATGGGCGAGTACTTCCGCGACCGCGGCCAGGACGCCCTGATCGTGTACGACGACCTGTCCAAGCAGGCCGTGGCCTACCGCCAGGTCTCGCTGCTGCTGCGCCGCCCGCCGGGCCGCGAAGCCTTCCCTGGCGACGTGTTCTATCTCCACAGCCGCCTGCTCGAGCGCGCCGCCCGCGTCAACGCCGACTACGTCGAAGCCTTCACCAAGGGTGAAGTCAAGGGCAAGACCGGCTCGCTGACCGCGCTGCCGATCATCGAGACCCAGGCCGGTGACGTCTCGGCCTTCGTGCCGACCAACGTGATCTCGATCACCGACGGCCAGATCTTCCTGGAAACCAACCTGTTCAACGCCGGTGTGCGCCCCGCGATCAACGCCGGTATCTCGGTGTCGCGCGTCGGTGGTGCGGCCCAGACCAAGCTGATCAAGAGCCTGTCGGGCGGTATCCGTACCGACTTGGCCCAGTACCGTGAGCTGGCCGCGTTCGCGCAGTTTGCCTCGGACCTGGACGAAGCCACCCGCAAGCAGCTCGACCGCGGTGCCCGCGTCACCGAACTGCTCAAGCAGGCCCAGTACCAGCCGCTGCCGATCTCGCTGATGGCCGCTTCGCTGTATGCCGTCAACAAGGGCTACCTGGACGACATCGAGGTCAAGAAGGTCCTGGGCTTCGAGTCCGGCCTGCACCAGTTCCTGAAGTCCAGCCACGCCGCCCTGCTGGCGAAGCTGGAGGCCGACAAGGCCATGGACAAGGCAGCCGAGGAAGAGCTGAACGGCGCCATCGCGGCCTTCAAGAAGTCCTTCGCCTAAGCCATTGACCCTGCGGGACGGCACGCTGCTCACACGACGGTAACGCGCCGCCCCTCACTCAACAGGAGAAACAGTCATGGCAGTCGGAAAGGAAATCCGCGGCAAGATCAAATCGGTGGAGAACACCAAGAAGATCACCAAGGCCATGGAAATGGTCGCCGCGTCGAAGATGCGCAAGGCGCAGGAGCGCATGCGCCATGCGCGTCCGTACAGCGACAAGATCCGCAACATCACCGCCAACCTGTCGCGCGCCAACCCCGAGTACCACTCGGCGTACATGCGCCAGGGCAACACCTCGGGCAACACCGGCTTTGTCGTCGTCACGACCGACAAGGGCCTGTGCGGCGGCCTGAACACCAACATCCTGCGTGCCGTCACGAACAAGATGAAGGACGTGCAGGGCGCTGGCAAGCAGGTCCAGGCCGTGGCCATCGGCACCAAGGGCTACGGCTTCCTCAACCGCATCGGCGCCAAGGTCGTCTCGCAGGCCACCGGCCTGGGCGACGCCCCGCAGATCGAGAAGCTGATCGGCCCGGTCAAGGTCATGCTCGATGCCTTCGTCGAAGGCAAGGTGGACGCGGTGTACCTGTGCTACACCAAGTTCATCAACACGATGAAGCAGGAGCCGGTGGTGGAGCAATTGCTGCCGCTGACGGCCGATGCGCTGGCCCAGAGCGACGCCGAGAAGTCGGCCTACGGCTGGGACTACATCTACGAGCCGGACGCCCCCACCGTCATCGAGGAACTGCTGACCCGCTACATCGAGGCCCTGATCTACCAGGCGGTGGCCGAGAACATGGCGTCCGAGCAGTCCGCCCGCATGGTGGCGATGAAGGCGGCGACCGACAACGCTGGCACGCTGATCGGTGAGCTCAAGCTCATCTACAACAAGACGCGTCAGGCGGCGATCACCAAGGAACTCTCCGAGATCGTCAGCGGCGCGGCCGCGATCAGCGGCTGATGGCCCCGGCCAGCAGCCAAGCGTACGAATCGAATCAAGATTGAAGGACCTGAAAATGAGTCAAGCCCAAGGCAAGATCGTTCAGTGCATCGGCGCCGTCGTGGACGTGGAATTCCCGCGCGACCAGATGCCCCGCGTCTACGACGCCCTGAAGATGGAAGGCTCCGCGCTGACCCTCGAAGTGCAGCAGCAGCTGGGTGACGGCATCGTCCGTACCATCGCGCTGGGCTCTTCCGACGGCCTGCGCCGCGGCGTCACCGTTGTCAACACCGGCAAGGCCATCACCGTGCCGGTCGGCAAGGCCACCCTGGGCCGCATCATGGACGTGCTGGGCACGCCCATCGACGAGCGCGGCCCGGTCGACCAGGCCCTGACCGCCCCCATCCACCGCAAGGCCCCGTCCTACGACGAGCTGAGCCCCTCGCAGGAACTGCTGGAAACCGGCATCAAGGTGATCGACCTGATCTGCCCGTTCGCCAAGGGCGGCAAGGTGGGTCTGTTCGGCGGCGCCGGCGTGGGCAAGACCGTGAACATGATGGAGCTCATCAACAACATCGCCAAGGCCCACAGCGGTCTGTCGGTGTTCGCGGGTGTGGGCGAGCGTACCCGTGAGGGCAACGACTTCTATCACGAGATGGCCGACTCCGGCGTCGTGAACCTGGAGAACCTGGGCGAGTCCAAGGTGTCCATGGTCTACGGCCAGATGAACGAGCCCCCGGGCAACCGTCTGCGCGTGGCGCTGACCGGCCTGACCATCGCCGAGTCGTTCCGCGACGAAGGCCGTGACGTGCTGTTCTTCGTGGACAACATCTACCGCTACACCCTGGCCGGTACCGAAGTGTCCGCGCTGCTGGGCCGCATGCCTTCCGCCGTGGGTTACCAGCCGACGCTGGCCGAGGAAATGGGCCGCCTGCAGGAGCGGATCACGTCGACCAAGGTGGGCTCGATCACCTCGATCCAGGCCGTGTATGTGCCGGCGGATGACCTGACCGACCCGTCGCCCGCCACCACCTTCGCCCACCTGGACGCCACCGTGGTGCTGTCGCGTGACATCGCCTCGCTGGGTATCTACCCCGCCGTGGATCCGCTGGACTCGACCTCGCGCCAGGTGGATCCGAACGTCGTGGGTGAAGAGCACTACAGCACCACCCGCGCCGTGCAGGCCACCCTGCAGCGCTACAAGGAACTGCGCGACATCATCGCGATTCTGGGCATGGACGAGCTGTCGCCGGAAGACAAGCTGGCCGTGGCCCGCGCCCGCAAGATCCAGCGCTTCCTGTCGCAGCCCTTCCACGTCGCTGAAGTGTTCACCGGCTCGCCCGGCAAGTACGTGCCGCTGAAGGAGACCATCCGTGGCTTCAAGATGATCGTCGCTGGCGAGTGCGATCACCTGCCGGAGCAGGCCTTCTACATGGTCGGCACGATCGACGAAGCCTTCGAGAAGGCGAAGAAGATCCAGTAAGACTTCGCATACGGGCGCCTGGCGTCGTTGGCCTCCTCGCCGTACGGGTGTACGGCTCCGGGGGCCGCCTAGCCAGACACCCGTCTGCTCGCTTACTGAACCTTCTTCAACGCTAGGAAACCAACATGGCAACGATTCACGTCGACGTCGTCTCCGCCGAAGAGAACATCTTCTCGGGCGAGGCGAAATTCGTCGCGCTGCCGGGCGAGAACGGCGAGCTGGGCATCCTGCCCCGCCACACGCCGCTGATCACCCGCATCAAGCCGGGCGCGGTGCGCATCGAACGTGCCGACAACGGCGAGGAAGAGTTCGTCTTCGTCGCTGGTGGCATCCTCGAAGTGCAGCCGGGCACCGTCACCGTGCTGGCCGACACTGCCATCCGCGGCCATGACCTCGACGAGGCCAAGGCCAACGAGGCCAAGAAGGCCGCCGAAGAGGCCATGAAGAACGCCAAGAGCGACATCGACTTTGCCAGCGCGCAAAGCGAGTTCGCCACCATGGCCGCCCAGCTGGCCGCGATCCAGAAGCTGCGCAAAACGCGCTGATGATCCGCTGAGGACGCGCGCGCCACGGCGCGCCGCCCCGATCAACCCGCCCGGACAGCGCTCCCGGCGGGTTTCTTCGTTCTGGGGAGGTGCCGGACCTCACCCGCCCTCCATCCCTCGCGACGTGTTCGCTCCCAAGCTCTTCCCAGCTTCATGTCGGTTTCGCGCCCACAGGTGCGTGTACCCAGCATGACGACTGGCCCTCCGTGGCGGTCACCCACCCGGTCCGAAGTGGTTTCGGACACCTCCACGCCAGCCGGGGCCATCGGGCCGATGTGGACGGGCTTCGCAGATGGCCTGAGGAGATCACCATGCCGTTCATCGTTCATTCCGCTGCCCGTCGTCGCCTGGCCATGGGTGCCATGGCCATGGCTGCTGCCACACTGGCCACCGCCACGCAGGCGGCGAACTTCTCGTTCTCAGCCGGCTT
>JAFLDI010000017.1 GCA_017302485.1 Burkholderiales bacterium
CTCGGCCTGTTGCTCGAGGCGTGCGCTGCCGTCGCCCCCGAAGGCAGCCAGCGAGACCTGCAGGCGCTGCATCTCGGGCGGGTAGCACAGGCCGGCGTCGGCGCAGCCCTGGGATGTCACCTCCAGCATGAAGGGGCCCTTGGCGGCCTGCACCGGCACGCGAATCTGCATCGCACCGCGGTAGGTCTCGACCTCCTTCTGGAAGGTCTCGTCGAACTTGACCTTGCCCTGGGGCAGCTCGGCCTCGGCCAGCGTGACGCCCTCGGGTGCGACGAACTTGAAGCGTTCGCGGTAGAGGTAGTAGCCCTCGGCGATGTCGAAGCGCACCTGCACCAGATCCGGACCAACCGCTTCGGCGCTCAGCTTGAAGGCCTGGGCGGGCTCGAGAAAGTCGGCCGCGCGGGCGAGCAGGCTGGCGCCCAGCGCGATCAGCAGCAGCGTGAAGAGGCGGATGAGTCGCATGACATGGAGTGTGAGGCGTGAGCGGCGGGAGGGTTCCCGGTCCCAGAAAAAAGGCCCGCGCGAGGCGGGCCTTGGTTCGGTCGCGCAGCCGGAGATTACTCGGCAGCGGCCTCGGCGGGCGCGTCGGCCACTTCAGGGCGATCGACCAGCTCGACGAAGGCCATCGGGGCGTTGTCGCCCACACGGAAGCCCATCTTCAGGATGCGGGTGTAACCACCCGGACGCGCGTTGTAGCGCTTGCCCAGGTCGTTGAACAGCTTGGTGACGACATCGCGGTCACGCAGGCGGGCGAAGGCCAGACGGCGGTTGGCCACGCTGTCGATCTTGGCCAGGGTGATCAGCGGCTCGACGACGCGACGCAGTTCCTTGGCCTTGGGCAGGGTGGTCTTGATGGCTTCGTGGGTGAGCAGCGAGACCGACATGTTGCGGAGCATCGCGGCGCGGTGCTCGGAAGTGCGGTTCAGCTTGCGAAGGCCGTTACGGTGGCGCATGGTGCTTTCCTTTCGTTATGAAACCCCGGCCGGACAAGGTACCGGGGTGTGCACGTCAGCCCGAGGGCTGGTGGTTGGCCGGCGCGCCCCACGGGGAGCGCGGCCGGCGGGTTCAATGGATCAGCGCTTGTCCAGGCCCTGGGGCGGCCAGTGCTCGAGGCGCGAGCCCAGGGTCAGGCCGCGCGAGGCGAGCACTTCCTTGATCTCGTTGAGCGACTTGCGGCCCAGGTTCGGGGTCTTGAGCAGCTCGGTCTCGGTGCGCTGGATCAGGTCGCCGATGTAGTAGATGTTCTCGGCCTTCAGGCAGTTGGCCGAGCGCACGGTCAGCTCAAGCTCGTCGACCGGACGCAGCAGGATCGGGTCGATCGGTCCCACCGGCTTGTCGCCCATGACGGCAGCGCCGCTGCCAATCACATCACCGGCGTCGAGCTGGGCGAAGACCGCCAGCTGCTCGACCAGGATCTTGGCCGAGGCGCGGATGGCCTCTTCGGGCGAGATCGCGCCGTTGGTCTCGATCTCCATGACCAGCTTGTCGAGGTCGGTGCGCTGCTCGACGCGGGCGTTCTCGACCGCGTAGCTCACGCGCTTGACCGGCGAGAACGAGGCGTCCAGCACGATGCGGCCGATCGACTTGGTCGGCTCGTCGCCAAAGCGGCGCAGGTTGCCCGGCACATAGCCGCGGCCCTTCTCGACCTTGATCTGCATGTCCAGCTTGCCACCCTGGGCCAGGTTGGCGATGACATGGTCCTTGTTGACGATCTCGACGTCGTGCGGGGTCTGGATGTCCTTGGCGGTGACCGGACCTTCGCCCTCCTTGCGCAGCACGAGGGTGACCTCGTCGCGGTTGAGCAGGCGGAACACCACGCCCTTGAGGTTCAGCATGATGTGCACCACGTCCTCGGCGACACCGTCGATCGTCGAGTACTCGTGGAGCACGCCGGCGATGGTGACCTCGGTCGGTGCGTAACCCACCATCGACGACAGCAGCACGCGACGCAGCGCGTTGCCCAGCGTGTGGCCGTAGCCGCGCTCGAAGGGTTCGAGCGTGACCTTGGCGCGGTGGCCGCCCAGCGGTTCCGCAACGATGGCTTTGGGTTTCAGCAGATTGGTTTGCATGTAAGTCCTGTTCCTCTCAATACCCTCGGCTCGTTACACCGATAAGGCTGACGGACCACGCCGGAAGCGATGTCGACCGCCGCGGAACCGGCATACCGCGGCGGCAGTGGCCGCGCTGCACCGCCCCGCGAGGGGCTGGGCACCGCGGCCGGTATTCATCAACGCGAATACAGTTCGACGATCAGCGATTCGTTGATCTCGGCGCCGAACTCGTCGCGGTCAGGTGCCTTCTTGAAGGTGCCTTCCAGCTTGGTGGCGTCCACAGAGACCCAGGCCGGCAGGCCGATCGACTCGGCGAGCTTGAGCGAGTCGGCGATGCGCAGCTGCTTCTTGGCCTTCTCGCGCACGGCGATCACGTCGCCGGCCTTGACCTGGTAGGACGGAATGTTGACGACGATGCCATTGACCGTCAGGGCCTTGTGCGAGACCAGCTGGCGGGCTTCCGCGCGGGTCGAGCCGAAGCCCATGCGGTAGACGACGTTGTCCAGACGCGACTCCAGCAGTTGCAGCAGGTTGACGCCGGTCGAGCCCTTGCGGCGGTCGGCTTCGGCGAAGTAGCGGCGGAACTGGCGCTCGAGCACGCCGTACATGCGCTTGACCTTCTGCTTCTCGCGCAGCTGCAGACCGAAGTCGGAGGTGCGGGCGCCAGAGGTGCGGCCGTGCTGGCCCGGCTTGGCTTCGAACTTGGCCTTGTCGCTGATGGCACGGCGGGCGCTCTTCAGGAACAGGTCAGTGCCTTCACGGCGGGAGAGTTTGGCCTTGGGGCCGAGGTAACGTGCCACGGTGTTGTCCTTCGTTGGTCGGTCTGACGCATCCGAGTTGCGGTGTGTACCGCAACGATGCGCGAGTCTGTGGCCGGGGCGCTGGTGCCCGCGAGGCTGCAGACAGTGGGCTTGGAGTCAAAATGGCCGACGCATGGCTGTCGCCATCGCCGGCATGCGGGAGAACTCTTGATTGTAGCAGGCCCGCGCCGAACGCGGGGCCTGCCGCAGCGCCTCAGATGCGGCGGCGCTTCTGCGGACGGCAGCCGTTGTGCGGAATCGGCGTGACGTCGGAGATCGAGTTGATGCGGATGCCCAGCGAAGCCAGGGCACGCACCGACGACTCGCGACCCGGGCCCGGGCCCTTGATCCGCACGTCCAGGTTCTTGATGCCCTGTTCCTGTGCAGCACGGCCGGCGTTCTCGGCGGCGACCTGGGCGGCGAACGGGGTCGACTTGCGCGAACCCTTGAAGCCCTGGCCACCCGAGGAGGCCCACGACAGGGCGCCGCCCTGGCGGTCGGTGATGGTGATGATGGTGTTGTTGAACGAGGCGTGCACGTGAGCGATGCCGTCCGCAACGTTCTTGCGGATCTTCTTGCTCACGCGGCGAGCCGCGTTGTTGGCAGGTGACTTGGCCATGTCTTGGTCTTCCTACGGCAGAGGGCTTACTTCTTCAGCGCGGCGGCGCCCTTGCGCGGACCCTTGCGGGTGCGCGCATTGGTGCGGGTGCGCTGGCCGCGCATGGGAAGGCCGCGGCGGTGACGGAAGCCGCGGTAGCAGCCCAGGTCCATCAGGCGCTTGATGTTCATCGAGGTCTCGCGACGCAGATCGCCCTCGATGGTCAGCTTGCCCACTTCTTCCCGGATCTTCTCCAGGTCACCGTCGGTCAGGTCCTTGATCTTCTTGGAGAAGGGGATGCCCACCGCTTCGCAGATCTTCTGCGCGGTGGTCCGGCCGATGCCGTAGATGTAGGTCAGGCCGATCTCCGCGTGCTTCTGCGGCGGGATGTTGATGCCAGCAATACGTGCCATGGTGCTTCCTTGGATTCCTCAGCGGCCGGGGGATCAGCCCTGGCGCTGCTTGTGACGCGGGTCGGTGCAGATCACGCGCACGATGCCGTTGCGCCGGATGATCTTGCAGTTGCGGCACATCTTCTTGACCGATGCCGAGACTTTCATCGTCTTCTCCTTGACAGGTTCAAGCGCTCTTGAACGTTTACTTTGCGCGGAAAACGATCCGTGCGCGATTGAAATCGGGGGCGTCAGCTCGCCTTGAAATTGGCCTTCTTCAGCAGCGACTCGTACTGATGGGTCATCAGATACGACTGCACCTGGGCCCAGAAGTCCATCGTGACGACCACGATGATCAGCAGGCTGGTGC
Source organism: Burkholderiales bacterium (assembly GCA_017302485.1). Classification (GTDB taxonomy): domain Bacteria; phylum Pseudomonadota; class Gammaproteobacteria; order Burkholderiales; family Burkholderiaceae_C; genus Ideonella. Next base: position 4,212 of record JAFLDI010000017.1, read on the forward strand.
CACCGAAGTAGAACGGAACGCTGTACTTGAGCTGCAGGAATTCCGGCAGCAGGCAGACCAGCGTGATGTACACCGCACCAGCCAATGTCAGGCGGGCGAGGATCTTGTCAATGTGGCGTGCGGTCTGCTCGCCCGGACGGATGCCCGGAATGAACGCGCCGCTTTTCTTCAGGTTGTCGGCGGTCTCGCGGCTGTTGAACACCAGCGCCGTGTAGAAGAAGCAGAAGAACACGATCATCGCGGCATACAGCATCACGTAGATCGGCTGGCCCGGCTGCAACGTGCCCGAGATGTCCTTCAGCCAGCGCATGTCGTCACCGGTGGCGAACCAGCCCACCACCGTGGCCGGCAGCAGGATGATCGACGAGGCAAAGATCGGCGGGATCACGCCCGACATGTTCAGCTTCAACGGCAGGTGCGAGGACTGGCCGCCATAGACCTTGTTGCCGACCTGGCGCTTGGCGTAGTTGACCAGGATCTTGCGCTGCCCCCGCTCGACGAACACCACCACATAGGTCACGCCCACCACCAGCGCCAGGACGAACATGGCCACGATGATGCTCATGGCACCGGTGCGCACCAGCTCAAACAGCCCGCCGATCGCGCTGGGCAGCCCGGCAGCGATGCCTGAGAAGATCAGGATCGAGATGCCGTTGCCCAGACCACGCTCGGTGATCTGCTCACCCAGCCACATCAGGAACATGGTGCCGGCCACCAGGCTGACCACCGCAGTCATGCGAAAGCCGAAGCCAGGGTTGAGCACCAGACCGGCCGAGCCCTCCAGCGCCAGCGCGATGCCCAGCGACTGGAAGATCGCCAGGCCCAAAGTGCCATAGCGCGTGTACTGGGTGATCTTGCGCCGGCCGGACTCACCCTCCTTCTTCAGGGCCTCCAGGCTGGGCACCACGTAGGTCATCAGCTGCATGATGATCGACGCCGAGATGTACGGCGTGATCCCCAGCGCGAAGACCGCGAAGCGCGACATGGCGCCACCCGAGAACATGTTGAACAGGTTCAGGATGCCACCCTGCTGACCCTCAAAGAGGGCCTGCAGCTGCTGCGGGTTGATGCCCGGCACGGGGATATGCGCCCCGATGCGGTACACCACCAGCGCCAGCAAGAGGAAGACCAGCCGGCGATTGAGGTCGCCGAACTTGCCTGTCTTGGCCAGCTGAGTCGGAGAGGTTGCCACGAGCGTGGGTGTCCTTCAGCGCGTATCGATCAGCCGAGCGTGCCGCCAGCGGCTTCGATCGCGGCCTTCGCGCCAGCGGTCGCACCGATGCCCTTGAGGGACACCTTGGCGCTCAGCTCGCCCGACTTGATGATCTTGACGTTCTTGGCCAGCTGGGGCACCAGGCCGGCTGCCTTCAGGGTCGACACGTCGACCTCGGCAGCGCCCAGAGCCTGCAGCTCGGACAGCGTGACTTCGGCGTTGTACTTCAGCGAGGCCGACTTGAAGCCGCGCTTGGGCAGACGACGCTGCAGCGGCATCTGGCCGCCTTCGAAGCCGACCTTGTGGTAGCCGCCCGCACGGGACTTCTGGCCCTTGTGGCCGCGACCGGCGGTCTTGCCCAGGCCCGAGCCGATGCCACGGCCGACGCGGCGCTTGGCGTGCTTGGCGCCGGTGGCCGGCTGGATGGTGTTGAGTTGCATGGTGCTTTTCCTGTCGATCGGGCGGGTGCTTACAGCACCTGGACCAGGTAGGAAATCTTGTTGATCATGCCGCGAACCGCCGGGGTGTCTTCCAGGGTGCGCTGGCTGTTGAGCTTGCCCAGGCCCAGGCCACGCACGGTGGCGCGGTGGGATTCCTTGCAGCCGATCGGGCTCTTGACCAGTTTGACCGTGAGGGTCTTCTTGGCGTCAGTCATGTTGGCTCCTGCTGGGCTGATCAGTTGAAGATCTCTTCAACCGACTTGCCGCGCTTGGCAGCGATCTCGGCCGGCGTCGACACGTTTTTCAGCGCGTCGAGCGTGGCACGGACCATGTTGTAGGCGTTCGAGGTGCCGTGGCTCTTGGCGACGATGTCGGTGATGCCCAGCACTTCGAAGACGGCGCGCATCGGGCCGCCGGCGATGATGCCGGTACCGGCGGGCGCGGGCATCATCAGGACGCGGGCAGCGCCATGGTGACCCTTGACCACGTGGTGGATGGTGCCGTTCTTCAACGGCACCTTGACCATGTTGCGGCGGGCCGAATCCATGGCCTTCTGCACCGAGACCGGCACTTCCTTGGCCTTGCCCTTGCCCATGCCGACGCGGCCATCGCCGTCGCCAACCACGGTCAGGGCCGCGAAGCTCAGCGTGCGACCACCCTTGACGACCTTGGTGACGCGGTTGACCGCGATCATCTTTTCCTTCAGGCCGTCGTCGTTGCCTTCAGTCTGGGCGCGGGGAGTGAACTTTGCCATTTTCAGGTTTCCTTTTCGCGCAGATCAGAACTGCAGGCCGGCTTCGCGAGCGGCTTCGGCCAGGGCCTTGACACGGCCGTGGTAGGCGAAGCCCGCACGGTCGAAAGCCACCTTGTCGACGCCAGCGGCCTTGGCCTTCTCGGCGATGCGCTTGCCCACCAGGGCCGCGGCTTCGGTGTTGCCACCCTTGCCCGACAGTTCGGTGCGCAGATCCTTCTCGGCGGTCGAGGCCGAGGCCAGGACCTTGCTGCCGCAGCCGGAGATGACCGAGGCGTAGATGTGCAGGTTCGAGCGGAAGACAGTCAGGCGCGCGACGCCCTGCGTAGCGATGCGCTCGCGGGTCTGGCGCGAACGACGCAGGCGCTGTTCTTTCTTGTTCAGCATGGTGTCGCTCCTTACTTCTTCTTGGTCTCTTTGATGACCACGCGCTCGTCGGCATAACGGATGCCCTTGCCCTTGTAAGGCTCGGGCGGCCGGATGGCGCGCACTTCGGCGGCGAGCTGACCCACCACCTGGCGGTCAGCACCCTTGATGACGATTTCGGTGGGCGTCGCGGTGGTCACGGTGATGCCGGCGGGCATTTCCTTGACGACCGGGTGCGAGAAACCGATCTGCAGGTTCAGCTTCTGACCCTGGGCCTGGGCACGGAAGCCCACGCCGACCAGGTTCAGCTTCTTCTCGAAGCCCTTGCTGACGCCGTTGACCATGTTGGCCAGCAGCGCACGCATGGTGCCGCTCATGGCGTTCGCTTCGGCCGATTCATTGGCCGGAGCGACCGACAGCACGGCGCCTTCCTGCTTCACGGCGACCAGGCCATTGGCGGCGCGCACCAGGGTGCCCTGGGCACCCTTGACGGTGATCTGGTCAGCAGCGATCTTGACGTCCACGCCTTGCGGGACGGTGATCGGCATTTTTCCAACGCGGGACATTGCTCGACTCCTCCCTTAGGCCACGTAGCACAGCACTTCGCCGCCGACACCGGCAGCGCGCGCCTTGCGATCGGTCATCACGCCCTTGGGGGTCGTGACGATCGCCACGCCCAGGCCGTTCATGACCTGGGGGATGGCATCGCGGCCACGGTAGATGCGCAGGCCGGGGCGGCTCACGCGCTCGATGCGCTCGATCACGGGACGGCCGGCGTAGTACTTCAGGCCGATCTCGAGTTCGCTCTTGCCGCTCTCGCTCTTGACAGCGTAAGCGTCGATGTAGCCTTCATCCTTCAGGACCTGGGCAATCGCCACCTTCAGCTTCGAGGCGGGCATCGACACCGATGCCTTCTCGACAGCCTGGGCATTGCGAATGCGGGTCAGCATGTCGGCGATGGGATCACTCATGCTCATGGTGTTATCTCCTGTTCGCCTTGATTACCAGCTGGCCTTGATCACGCCGGGGATGTCACCCTTGAAGGCGAGATCGCGGATCTTGGAGCGGGCCAGACCGAACTTGCGGAACGTGCCACGGGGGCGGCCGGTCAGTTCGCAGCGCGCGCGCTGGCGGGTCGGGTTCGCGTTGCGGGGCAGCTTCTGCAGCTCGAGGCGCGCGGCGTAGCGCTCTTCCTCGGACTTCTTGGCGTTGTCGATGATGGCCTTCAGCTCGGCGTACTTCTTCGCGTACTTGGCGACAAGCTTGGCGCGCTTCTCTTCGCGCTGGATCAGGGAAACCTTAGCCACGTGTCACCTCAGTTCTTGAACGGGAAGCGGAAGGCGGCGAGGAGCGCCTTGCACTCGTCGTCGGTCTTCGCGGTGGTCGTGAAGGAGATGTTCATGCCACGGATCGCGTCGATCTTGTCGTACTCGATTTCCGGGAAGATGATCTGTTCCTTGACGCCGATGTTGTAGTTGCCACGACCATCGAACGAACGGCCCGAGATGCCGCGGAAGTCGCGCACGCGGGGCAGGGCCACGGTGACGAAGCGGTCCAGGAATTCGTACATGCGGGCACCACGCAGGGTGACCATGCAGCCGATGGGTACGCCGTCACGGATCTTGAAACCCGCGATGGCCTTGCGGCTCTTGGTGACCACAGGCTTCTGGCCGGCGATCTTGGTCAGGTCGCCGACGGCGTTGTCCATGACCTTCTTGTCGGCCACGGCCTCACCCACACCCATGTTGAGCGTGATCTTGGTCAGGCGCGGCACTTCCATCACCGACTTGTAGCCGAACTTGGCCATCATGTCGGGGACGACTTTTTCCTGGTAGAAGGCCTGCAGTCGAGCGATGACGGCGGCTTGTTGCTGTTGACTCATGCTGGATACCCCGCCTTAAGCCTTGATCTCGTCGCCGCTGGACTTGAACACGCGCACGCGCTTGCCATCGGCCAGGGTCTTGATGCCCACGCGATCGGCCTTGCCGGCGGCGGCGTTCCAGATCGCCACGTTGGATTGATGGATCGGCATGGTCTTGTCGACGACGCCACCGGTGGTGCCCTTCAGCGGGTTCGGCTTGACGTGCTTCTTGACCATGTTGACACCTTCGACCACGACATGGTCGGCATCAACGCGCAGCGTCACGGTGCCACGCTTGCCCTTGTCACGGCCGGTCAGGACCACGACCTGGTCGCCCTTGCGAATCTTGTTCATCGCGTTTCCTCTTGTGGGTGCGAAGCGCTCAGAGCACCTCGGGCGCCAGCGACACGATCTTCATGAAGCGCTCGGAACGCAGCTCGCGCGTCACCGGGCCGAAGATGCGGGTGCCGATCGGCTCCAGCTTGTTGTTCAGCAGGACGGCGGCGTTGCCGTCGAACTTGACGAGCGAGCCGTCCTGGCGGCGCACACCCTTGGCGGTGCGCACAACGACGGCGCTGTAGACCTCGCCCTTCTTGACGCGGCCACGGGGAGCAGCTTCCTTGATGCTCACCTTGATGATGTCGCCGATACCGGCGTAGCGACGCTTGGAGCCGCCCAGCACCTTGATGCACATGACGGACTTGGCGCCCGTGTTGTCCGCGACGTCGAGCCGCGATTGCATTTGGATCATGTCAATGTCCCCAACTTGCTCCCGCGGCGCCCACACCCCCTTGGCGTGGGCTGTCGCGGTCAGTATTGGGCCCGTCTGGCTTGAAGCACCTGGTGTTCAGGCGCTCGCCACCGATTGGGCAGAAATCCGAAAACCGCCTGCCTTGCGTCCTTGTCGAGCCATGTCGACAACGGCAAAGCAATGCCTTTTCCGGCGAAGCTGGCGATTATGGCGCCTCAGCCGCAACTGTGTCAACAGCTGCGGGCCAATTTTTTCAGGGCCGCGGGCTTCAGCGTGCGAGCTGCTGCGCCTGTTTGAGCAGGGTGGCGGCGTCGCTCACCTCGAACTGGCCAGGGCCCTCGACGTTGAGCGTGCGCACCACGCCGTCGACCACCAGGGCCGAGTAGCGGTTGCTGCGCAGTCCCAGGCCGCGGGCGCTGAGGTCCAGCGTCAGGCCGGTGGCGCGGGCGAAGTCGGCCGAGCCGTCGGCCATCATGCGCACCTTGCCGCCGGTCTTCTGGTCGCGGCCCCAGGCGCCCATCACGAAGGCGTCGTTGACCGAGACGCACCAGATCTCGTCGACACCGGCGGCCTTGAGCTGGTCATGCAGTTCCACATAGCCCGGCACATGCTTGGCCGAGCAGGTGGGCGTGTAGGCGCCAGGCAGCGCGAACAGCGCGATGGTCTTGCCGGCCGTGGCCTTCTCGATGTCGAAGGCATTCGGGCCCAGGCTGCAGCCATTGCCCTCGACCTCGATGAACTCGTACAGGGTGCCGCCGGGCAGCTTGTCTCCGACCTGGATCATGGTGAACTCTTCTCTGCGTGGTGGGAACGGCCAGGCCCCGGAAATGAAGAAAGCCGCTGGGCCGGATTCTTCCAGCGCAGCGGCTTCGGTCATCGGCGGGGGTGCGAAGACCCCACATCCGGGACGGTCAGGGGATCAGACCAGGCGGGCCTTCTCGACCAGGCGGGTCACGACCCAGTTCTTGGTCTTGGACAGCGGACGCGACTCGGAGATCTCGACGGTGTCACCCATCTTGTACTCGCCGTTCTCGTCATGCGCGTGGTACTTGCGCGACTCGCCGACGATCTTGCCGTACAGCGGGTGCTTGACGCGACGCTCGACCAGAACGGTGACCGTCTTGGCGCGCTTGTCGCTGACGACGCGACCGATCAGGGTGCGCTGGACCTTGGTGGTGGCTTGGGCTTCGCTCACTTCGCGGCTCCCTTCTTCTTCTCGGCCAGGATGGTCTTGGCACGGGCGATGTCACGGCGGACATTGCCCAGCTGGGCGGTGTTGCCCAGCTGTTGCGTGCCCTTTTGCATGCGCAGACCGAAGTGCGCCTTCAGGAGGTCGGAGACTTCCTTCTCGAGCGCGGCCACGTCCTTGGTACGCAGTTCAGATGCTTTCATGTGCTGTCCTTTCCTCAGGCGCCGATCTGGCGCGCCACGAAGGTGCAGCGCAGCGGCAGCTTGGCGGCAGCCAGCGTGAAGGCTTCACGGGCCAGCGCCTCGGGGACGCCGTTGATTTCGTAGAGCACCTTGCCGGGCACGATCTCGGCCACGTAGTACTCCGGGTTGCCCTTGCCGTTACCCATGCGGACCTCGGCAGGCTTCTGCGAGATCGGCTTGTCCGGGAAGATGCGGATGAAGATGCGGCCACCGCGCTTGATGTGGCGCGAGATGGCCCGACGGGCCGCCTCGATCTGGCGTGCGGTGATCCGGCCACGCTCGGTGGCCTTCAGGCCGAAGTCGCCGAAGGACACGCTGGCGCCACGGGTGGCGACGCCGGTGTTGCGGCCCTTCTGCTCCTTGCGGTACTTGCGACGTGCAGGTTGCAGCATGCTTATTCTCCTTTGCCTTCACCGGCAGCGGGCGTCTTGCGCACACGCTTCACGCCGGGGGTGGCGGCGGCAGCGCCGGCGCCAGCCTCGGCCGGCTTGTCGCCAGCGGCAGCGCGCGGAGCACGGTCACCGGGGCGGCCACGGCCGGCCGGCGCGCCCGGGCGGGCGTTGCGGCGCGGGCGGCGGTCGTCCTCGGCACCGGCCGGGGTGTTGATCGTCGGGGCCTCGCCATTGGCCAGGCGGTCACCGCGGTAGACCCACACCTTCACGCCGATCACGCCGTAGGTCGTCTTGGCTTCGGAGAAGCCATAGTCGATGTCGGCCTTCAGGGTGTGAAGGGGCACGCGGCCTTCGCGGTACCACTCGGTACGGGCGATTTCGATGCCGTTCAGGCGGCCGGCGGACATGATCTTGATGCCCTGGGCGCCCAGGCGCATCGCGTTCTGCATCGCGCGCTTCATGGCGCGGCGGAACATGATGCGCTTCTCCAGCTGCTGGGTGATCGAGTCGGCGATCAGCTGAGCATCGACTTCGGGCTTGCGCACTTCCTCGATGTTCACAGCCACCGGCACGCCCAGACGCTTGGTCAGTTCGGCCTTCAGGTTCTCGATGTCCTCGCCCTTCTTGCCGATCACCACGCCCGGACGGGCGGAGTAGATCGTGATGCGGGCGTTCTTGGCAGGACGCTCGATCAGGATGCGCGAGACGGCGGCGTTCTTCAGCTTGGCCTTGAGGTACTCGCGAACGTCCAGGTCTTCGGCCAGCATGCCGGCGAAGTTGCGGCTGTTCGCGTACCAGCGCGACGCCCAGGCACGGGTGACGGGCAGGCGGAAGCCGGTCGGGTGGATTTTCTGTCCCATGGTCTTCCTCAGTTCCCCACGGTCACGTAGATGTGGCAGGTCGGCTTGCTGATGCGGTTGCCGCGGCCCTTGGCGCGCGCAGCGAAACGCTTCAGCGTTGCGCCCTGCTCGACGTAGATCGAGGTGACCTTCAGTTCGTCGATGTCGGCGCCGTCGTTGTGCTCGGCGTTGGCGATGGCGCTTTCCAGCGCCTTCTTGACGATGCCGGCGGCCTTCTTCTGGGTGAAGGTCAGGATGTTCAGGGCTTGATCGACCTTCTTGCCGCGGACCATGTCCGCCACCAGGCGGCCCTTGTCCACGGAGAGGCGGACGCCACGGACGATTGCTTTGGTTTCCATCGTCGTGTTCCTTTACTTCTTGGCCTTCTTGTCCGCGGGGTGACCCTTGAACGTGCGGGTCAGCGCGAACTCGCCCAGCTTGTGGCCGACCATCTGGTCAGTCACATACACCGGAACGTGCTGCTTGCCGTTGTGCACGGCAATGGTCAGGCCGATGAAGTCGGGCAGGATGGTCGAGCGACGCGACCAGGTCTTGATCGGCTTCTTGTCCTTGGTGGTCACGGCCTTGTCGACCTTGGCCACCAGGTGATGGTCCACGAACGGACCCTTCTTGAGTGAACGTGCCATGGTCCAGCCCTTACTTCTTGCGACGCGAGACGATGAAAGTCTGCGTGCGCTTGTTGTTGCGAGTGCGGTAGCCCTTCGTCAGGGTGTTCCACGGCGACACCGGCACCTGGCCTTCGCCGGTGCGGCCTTCGCCACCACCGTGCGGGTGGTCGACCGGGTTCATGGCGGTACCACGCACGGTCGGGCGGATGCCCTTCCAACGGATCGCACCGGCCTTGCCGTACTGGCGCAGGTTGTGCTCTTCGTTGCTGACCTCGCCGATGGTGGCGCGGCAGTCGATGTGGATCTTGCGCACTTCACCCGAGCGCAGGCGGACCTGGGCGTAGGTGCCTTCGCGGGCCATCAGCGTCACCGAGGTACCGGCCGAGCGGCAGATCTGCGCGCCCTTGCCCGGCAGCATCTCGACGCAATGGATGGTCGAGCCCACGGGGATGTTGCGGATGGGCAGCGTGTTGCCCGCCTTGATCGGGGCCTCGGCGCCGCTCAGGATGGTGGCACCGACTTCCAGACCGCGCGGGGCGATGATGTAGCGACGCTCGCCATCGGCGTAGCAGACCAGCGCGATGTGGGCGGTGCGGTTCGGGTCGTACTCGATGCGTTCGACCTTGGCCGGGATGCCGTCCTTGTTTCGCTTGAAATCGACGACGCGGTAGTGGTGCTTGTGGCCACCACCCTTGTGGCGCATCGTGATGTGGCCGTTGTTGTTGCGGCCCGAGTTCTGCTTCTGCGGCTCAAGCAGCGAAGCCTCAGGCGCACCCTTGTGCAGGTGCTTGTGGACGACCTTGACGACGGCGCGGCGGCCGGGCGAGGTCGGTTTGACTTTGACGACTGCCATGATTTACGCGGCCTCCCCGGAGAAGTTGAGCTCCTGGCCGGCCTTCAGCGAGACGTACGCCTTCTTGACGTGGTCGCGACGGCCGATCGAGCGACCGAAGCGCTTGACCTTGCCCTTGACGTTGACGACGTTGACGGCCTCGACCTCGACCTTGAACAGCAGCTCGACAGCCGCCTTGATCTCGGGCTTGGTGGCGTCACGCAGGACCTTGAACAGCACCTGGTTGTGCTTTTCGCCGACCGAGGTGGCCTTCTCGGAGATCACCGGGGTGACCAGCACCTGGGCCAGGCGGCCTTCGTTGAACTTGGCGCTCATGCGAACATCTCCTTGAGCTGCTCGATCGCGGCCTTGGTCACCAGCACCTTCTTGTAGAAGACCAGCGACAGCGGATCGGCGTAGCGCGGCTCGACCACCAGCACATTGGCCAGGTTGCGCGAGGCCAGTGCCAGGTTGTCGTCCACGGTGTCGGCAATCACCAGCACCGAGTCCAGGCCCATGGCCTTGAACTTGGACGCCAGCAGCTTGGTCTTGGGCGCCTCGATGGTCAGCGAATCGACCACCGCGATGCGACCGTCTCGGGCCAGCTGCGAGAAGATGGTGGCCATGGCGGCGCGGTACATCTTCTTGTTGACCTTCTGAGAGAAGTTCTCTTCAGGCGTGTTCGGGAAGGTGCGACCGCCCCCGCGCCACAGCGGCGACGAGGTCATGCCGGCGCGAGCGCGGCCGGTGCCCTTCTGGCGGAACGGCTTCTTCGTCGAGTGGTGAACCTCGCGACGGGTCAGCTGCTTGCGGGTGCCTTGACGGGCATTCGCCTGGTAGGCGACCACGACCTGGTGGACCAGGGCTTCGTTGTAGTCGCGGGCGAACACGGTGTCAGGCGCGTCCACCTTGGAGGTGGCCTGCCCTTGTTCGTTCAGGAGCTCGAGTTGCATCAGTTGGCTCCCTTCTTGACCTTGACCTTGACGGCGGGACGCACGGTCACGAAGCCGTTCTTGGCGCCCGGCACCGCGCCACGCACCAGCAGCAGCTGGCGGGCTTCATCGATGCGGACGATGTCGAGGTTCTGGGTGGTGACGGTCTCGTCGCCCATGTGGCCGGTCATCTTCTTGCCCGGGAACACGCGACCCGGATCCTGCGCCATCGAGATGGAGCCCGGGACATTGTGCGAACGGCTGTTGCCGTGCGAGGCGCGCTGCGAACCGAAGTTGTGGCGCTTGATCGTGCCGGCATAGCCCTTGCCGATCGAGGTGCCCTGCACGTCGACCTTCTGGCCGGCGGCAAACAGCGTGACAGGCACAGTGGCACCGGTCTTGTACTCGGCGGCCACGGTGGCGTCGACGCGGAATTCCTTCAGGACTTCACCGGCTTCGACACCCGCCTTGGCGAGGTGACCAGCTTCCGGCTTGGTCACGCGCGATGCCTTGCGCGTGCCGAACGCCACTTGGAGGGCGCTGTAGCCGTCGGTCTCGACGGTCTTGACCTGGGTGACGCGGTTGTTGGACACATCCAGCACGGTCACGGGGATGGCATCGCCATCGTCCGTGAACACGCGCATCATGCCCACCTTGCGGCCCAGCAAACCGAGACGGTTGCTCAGACTCATGGTTCTTCTCCGCTCCACTGAAGGAGCTGGGTTTTCACATCCCCGACAACGATTGGCCGGGCTGACGGTGTCTTCTCCTGCGGCTTTGCCGGGCGTTTCCGCCCGACTGGGCCAACCGGAGTTGACGACGCAAAGGCGACCACGAATGGCCGCCTTGCGCAAAAGCTGGCGAGTATAGCCGGCCCCGGACTAACCCGCAAGTAGGTCTGCGGGGGCCCGGCGCCGGTCAGTGGCTCACTGGAGCTTGATCTCCACGTCCACGCCGGCCGGCAGGTCGAGCTTCATCAGAGCGTCGACGGTCTTGTCGGTCGGGTCAACGATGTCCATCAGGCGCTGGTGCGTGCGGATCTCGAACTGGTCGCGGCTGGTCTTGTTGACGTGCGGCGAGCGCAGGATGTCGAAACGCTGCATGCGGGTCGGCAGGGGCACGGGGCCCTTGACAATCGCGCCGGTGCGCTTGGCGGTGTCGACGATCTCCAGAGCCGATTGGTCGATCAGCTTGTAGTCGAAGGCCTTCAGGCGGATGCGGATCTTTTGCTTGGACATGGTCCGCCCCTTATTCGATGATCTTGGCCACGACGCCGGCGCCGACGGTGCGGCCGCCTTCACGGATGGCGAAGCGCAGGCCTTCTTCCATCGCGATCGGGGCGATCAGCTTGACGGTGATGCTGACGTTGTCGCCCGGCATGACCATTTCCTTGTCCGCCGGCAGCTCCACCGCGCCGGTCACGTCCGTCGTGCGGAAGTAGAACTGGGGACGGTAGTTGTTGAAGAACGGGGTGTGGCGGCCGCCCTCTTCCTTGCTCAGGACATAGACCTCAGCGGTGAAGTGGGTGTGCGGCTTGATCGAGCCGGGCTTGCACAGCACCTGGCCGCGCTCGACTTCCTCGCGCTTGGTACCGCGCAGCAGGATGCCGACGTTGTCGCCCGCCTGGCCCTGGTCCAGCAGCTTGCGGAACATTTCCACGCCGGTGCAGGTGGTCTTCTGGGTCGGCTTGATACCGACGATCTCGATTTCCTCGCCGACCTTGACGATGCCGCGCTCGACACGACCGGTCACCACGGTGCCGCGGCCCGAGATCGAGAACACGTCTTCCACCGGCATCAGGAAGGTGCCGTCCACGGCACGCTCGGGCGTCGGGATGTAGCTGTCCAGCGCGTCGGCCAGGCGGAAGATCGCCTGTTCGCCCAGGTCACCGGTGTCGCCTTCGATGGCCAGCTTGGCCGAGCCCTTGATGATCGGGGTGTCGTCGCCCGGGAAGTCGTACTTGCTCAGCAGCTCGCGCACTTCCATTTCCACCAGCTCGAGCAGCTCGGCGTCGTCGACCATGTCGCACTTGTTCAGGAAGACGATGATGTAGGGCACGCCCACCTGACGCGCCAGCAGGATGTGCTCGCGGGTCTGGGGCATCGGGCCGTCAGCGGCCGAGCACACCAGGATCGCGCCGTCCATCTGGGCCGCGCCGGTGATCATGTTCTTCACATAGTCGGCGTGACCCGGGCAGTCCACGTGCGCGTAGTGGCGGTTGGCCGTCTCGTACTCGACGTGCGCGGTGTTGATCGTGATGCCGCGGGCCTTCTCTTCCGGCGCCGCATCGATCTGGTCGTAGGCCTTGGCCTCGCCACCGAACTTCTTGGCCAGGATCGTCGTGATCGCCGCCGTCAGCGTCGTCTTGCCATGGTCCACGTGACCAATCGTGCCCACGTTCACGTGCGGCTTGGTCCGCTCAAACTTGCCTTTTGCCATTTCTTTTCTCCACAGAAAGAACAGTGTCCCGTGTCGGTTTAAGGTCTCCAGCTCGGGCCCGCCACGGGCAGCGGGCCCACCGCGTTCGTGACGCGGCGCCGAAGACCGGCAGAAATTACTTGGAACGCGCGGTGATGATCGCGTCGGCCACGTTCTTCGGAGCTTCGCTGTAGTGCTTGAACTCCATCGTGTATGTGGCACGGCCCTGCGACATCGAGCGCAGCGTGGTCGAGTAGCCGAACATCTCGGACAGCGGGACCTCGGCCTTGATGATCTTGCCGCCGCCGACCATGTCGTCCATGCCCTGGACCATGCCGCGACGGCTGGACAGGTCGCCCATCACCGAGCCGGCGTAGTCTTCCGGGGTCTCGACTTCCACGGCCATCATCGGCTCCAGGATCACCGGGCTGGCGCGGCGCATGGCTTCCTTGAAGCCCATCGACGCGGCCATCTTGAACGCGTTTTCGTTCGAGTCCACTTCGTGGTACGAGCCGAAGGTCAGCGTGACCTTGACGTCGACCACCGGGAAGCCCGCCAGCACGCCGTTGGGCAGGGTGTCGATGACGCCCTTCTCGACCGCCGGGATGAACTCGCGCGGCACCACGCCGCCCTTGATGGCGTCGACGAACTCGAAGCCCTTGCCGGCTTCCTGCGGCTCGATGGTGAACACCACGTGACCGTACTGGCCCTTGCCGCCCGACTGACGGACGAACTTGCCTTCGACATCAGTAGCGCTCTTGCGGATGGTTTCGCGGTAGGCAACCTGCGGCTTGCCCACATTGGCCTCCACGCCGAACTCGCGCTTCATGCGGTCGACAATGATTTCCAGGTGCAGCTCGCCCATGCCCGAGATGATGGTCTGGCCCGATTCCTCGTCGGTGCGCACGCGGAAGGACGGGTCTTCGGCAGCCAGGCGACCCAGCGCGATGCCCATCTTTTCCTGGTCGGCCTTGGTCTTGGGCTCGACGGCCTGCGAGATCACCGGCTCGGGGAAGACCATCTTTTCCAGCGTGATCACGGCGTCCGGATCACACAGGGTCTCACCCGTGGTGACTTCCTTCAGGCCCACGCAGGCGGCGATGTCACCGGCCAGAATTTCCTTGATTTCCTCACGCTGGTTGGCGTGCATCTGCAGGATCCGGCCGATGCGCTCCTTCTTGCCCTTGATCGGGTTGTAGACGGTCGAGCCGGAGGTCAGCACGCCCGAGTACACGCGAACGAAGGTCAGCTGGCCGACGAACGGGTCGGTCATCAGCTTGAAGGCCAGCGCGGAGAACTTCTCCTTGTCGTCGGCATTGCGGGTGACCGGCTGGTCGTCTTCGTCGGTGCCGCCTACCGGGGGGATGTCCACCGGCGAGGGCAGGAAGTCGATCACCGCGTCGAGCATGCGCTGCACGCCCTTGTTCTTGAAGGCGGTGCCGCACAGCATCGGTTGGATCTCGGTGGCGATCGTGCGGGTGCGGATGGCGAGCTTGATCTCTTCCTCGGTCAGGTCGCCCGTCTCGAGGTACTTGTTCATCAGCTCTTCGGTGGCCTCGGCAGCCGCCTCAACCATCTTCTCGCGCCATTCCTGGGCCAGCTCGGCCAGGTCCGCGGGAATGTCCTCGTAGGAGAACTTCATGCCCTGCGAGGCCTCGTCCCAGAAGATCGCCTTCATCTTGATGAGGTCGACCACGCCCTTGAAGTTCTCCTCGGCGCCGATGGGAATCACCACGGGCACCGGGTTGGCCTTCAGGCGGGTCTTCATCTGGTCGACGACCTTGAAGAAGTTGGCGCCGGTGCGGTCCATCTTGTTGACGAACGCGAGACGGGGCACCTTGTACTTGTTGGCCTGGCGCCAGACGGTTTCCGACTGGGGCTGCACGCCACCCACGGCGCAGTACACCATGCAGGCGCCGTCGAGCACGCGCATCGAACGCTCCACCTCGATGGTGAAGTCGACGTGGCCCGGGGTGTCGATGATGTTGAAGCGGTGCTCCGGATAGTTCAGGTCCATGCCCTTCCAGAAGCAGGTGGTCGCGGCGGAGGTGATCGTGATGCCACGCTCCTGCTCCTGCTCCATCCAGTCCATGGTGGCTGCACCGTCGTGCACTTCACCGATCTTGTGGTTCACACCGGTGTAGTAAAGGATGCGCTCGGTCGTGGTGGTCTTGCCGGCGTCGATGTGAGCGGAGATACCGATGTTGCGGTAGCGCTCAATGGGGGTCTGACGAGCCATGTGTCACTCCAAATGCCAGAAATGGCGAGGGCCGCCCGGGTCAGCGTTAACCCTGAGCGGCCGGAAAACAGTGGTTTAGAAGCGGAAGTGCGAGAAGGCCTTGTTGGCTTCAGCCATGCGGTGCACTTCGTCGCGCTTCTTCATCGCGCCGCCGCGGCCTTCGGAGGCCTCGAGCAGCTCGTTGGCCAGACGCGCGGCCATCGACTTCTCGCCACGCTTGCGGGCCGACTCCTTGAGCCAGCGCATCGCCAGCGCCATGCGGCGGATGGGGCGAACTTCCACGGGAACTTGGTAGTTCGCACCACCGACGCGGCGGCTCTTGACTTCGACCATGGGCTTCACGTTGTTCAGCGCGGTCATGAACACTTCCAGCGGATCCTTGGCGGCCTTCTTCTCGACTTGCTCGAGGGCGCCATAGATGATGCGCTCAGCCACGGCCTTCTTGCCGGACTCCATGATGACGTTCATGAACTTGGACAGATCGACCGAGCCGAACTTGGGATCGGGCAGGATCTCGCGCTTGGGGACTTCGCGACGACGAGGCATTTCACTCTTCCTTCATCTTCAGTGGGTGGCAGCCACCTGCTCACCTGGAGGGACCACAGATTCGGGCCCTTCACTTACTCGACCGCACCGTATCGGGGTGTGGCCGCAACTGGGATCACATCAGCAGCCTGGCAGGCCGGTGTGACACGAACTTGTCAGACGGCCGATCAGGCCTTCTTGGGGCGCTTGGCGCCGTACTTGGAGCGCGACTGCTTGCGATCCTTGACGCCTTGCAGGTCGAGCGAGCCGCGCACGATGTGGTAGCGCACACCCGGCAGATCCTTGACACGGCCGCCGCGCACGAGCACGACGCTGTGCTCCTGCAGGTTGTGGCCTTCACCGCCGATGTACGAGATGACCTCGAAACCGTTGGTCAGGCGCACCTTGGCGACCTTGCGCAGCGCCGAGTTCGGCTTCTTCGGGGTCGTGGTGTAGACGCGGGTGCAGACGCCGCGGCGCTGCGGGCAGTTCTGCATCGCAGGCGACTTGGACTTCGTGACCTCGACCTGACGGCCTTGGCGCACGAGCTGGTTGATGGTGGGCATGGGTAACTTGTTCCCGTTTGAAGTTACGACGAAAAAATCTTCCGGCTCGCCTGAAAATGCGCTGCGCCGCCGGGGTTGCCCAGGCAGCGCCAAGCACGGCAGAATTTGCCGAAAAGCCGAACATTATAGGTCGCGGCCAAGGGGCGTGCAAGTCACGCCGGCGAGCCGCCCGCTTGATCACCTGATGTGAACACCTACTCTCGCCTGGAGAGCCTGGATACGGTGCTGGACACCCAGAGCATCCTGGACTGGCTGTACTTCGAAGACCCGCATTGCAGCGATTGGGAGCGCTGGCGGCAGGCTGGCGCCTGGCACTGGCGCATCGCTGCGCCATTGCGCGACGAGCTGGCGCATGTGCTGGCGCGCGGCC
>JAFLDI010000170.1 GCA_017302485.1 Burkholderiales bacterium
CGCGGCGCAGGGCGCGCTGTTCGACGATGGCCGCACGCTCAGCGCCCTGATCGGCCGGCCGACCACGCCGCTGGCCGAGGCGATGGGGGCGGCGCTGCGCTGAGACGCAAAAAAGTGTGAACCGTCAGGTGGTCTGAGGTGGGAAGTGGGAAGGGGCGGGACTGGGTGGGATGGGGCGGGAAGGGCCGGCTGACAATGACTTAGGCCCGGGAGGGCCTGTTTTCGGGGCTGTGGCGGCCTGACAGATGGATTGCGGTGGCCCGGGAGGGTGGCACGCAAATGGTCTGCTGTGGGGGCTGGAGCGTGGCAGCCCGGGCGTCATAGGTGAAACGGGGGCGGGCCTTCGCACTTCGGGCCGTGGCGAAGTGTGAAGGGCCTTCACACTTCCTTCTCACTTCGGGCGCCTGTGGGTAACCGGGCTAAGTGATTGTCGGAAAAGCGCTTTGCTGGGAAATTGGCCAGCAGGCGCGGGGCCCGAAGTGTGAAGAGCATTTCGCACTTTCTTCGCACTTCGGAGGGGGTTTGCGGCGGGTTTAAAGAGCAGGTTATCCACAGGGCCGGCGATCAGCCAGACCAGGCGCGCTGGAGGTAGCGGTCCAGGCTGGCCTGGAGGGCGGTTTCGTCGGCCCCGGAGGCCCCCAGGAACGGCCGCGCAGGCATGGTGACCTGGCGCCGCAGGAGGTACTGGGTGGTGCCCTTGTCGTCGACCAGGATGAACTGGCCGCGCAGGGTCTGGGCTACCCGGAGTGGCCCGGGAAAGCGCTTGGGGCTGCCGGCCTGGCGGGCCTGTGGGGTGACGGGGATCGACAAGAACGGTCCCGACTTGGGCCTGATGACGCCACCGAAATGGTGGATCGCAGCGCGGATGTCGTTGGTGCCGACCGTGGCGGTGTTGTAGGTGGCTGCGGTGGTGAGGCTGCGGCGCAGACGGCCCGTCATGCTGAGGGTCTGGCCGCCCTCCTCCTGAGCGCGGCGGCTGGGTTTCCAGGCCTGCCCGTCCGGGCCCTCTTGAGACCGGAACCGACCTTGCGCTCCGGTCTTGAGTACCCGGGCGAGCTGGGCCATGAGCGGCTGGGTCTTGCGCGCCAGCGGTAGATGAAGCAGCACGCGGCGCAGCGCGGCTTCGACCGCCTGGCTCTGGATGGTGACACTGGCCTCAATCGGCATTGAGGTCCCGGGTCTTGTCGGCCAGTTGGCGCTGCAGATCGGCCAGGCGCGAGGCGCCTGGGTTGTAGTCCCAGCCGGGCCCGATGCCGTTGGGCACGCGGGTCACCTCGCCAGTGCGCGGGTTGGTGTACTCGCGGGTGGTGATGGCGGGTGCCTTGGTGGCCACCTTGAGGCCCATCGCCTCGACCTGGTCGGCGCTGAGCTGGATGACGCCGCAGCGGCAGCCCCAGTCGTTGGGCGGGAAGTGGGTTGCCCACCAAGGGTCAGACGCGGGCAGCACGGTGCCGTCCCAGGCGCGGTGCTCATCGCGGGTTGAGGCGTCGTCGACCGCGTCGTACATGAGGTACGGGGCGTCGACCTGGTTGTCCTGGATCTCGGCCCAGTGGCCAGCGGCGTAGGCGGTCTGCAGGTTGGTGCGGTAGATGGTGCGCAGGCGCCTGGGGCTGCCGAGCTGGACCACCTTGACTTCGCCGGTGTCGGGGTCGGTCATCTCGGCCTTGCCCCACCAGCCGGCCTCGACCAGGCGCAGCTCGATCTCGTCACGGAACTGCTCGAAGGTCTGGCCGGTGGCGATGGCCTTGTCCACCGCATCGCGCACGTCACGCAGCAGGTCGACCTGCATCATCTTGGCGACGGTGAAGGCGGCGTCGTGCTCCTCGCGCCACACGTCTTGCCAAGCGAAAGACGTGGCATAGCCTTTGGCCCGAAAGAAGGCCAGCGCCTTCTCGGGCGGGAGGTCAAAGCGCGCCTGGGCGGGCATGGTCAGCCGCCGAACATCCTGCTGATCATTGCCCGCAGACCGCCTGCGGGCTTGGGTGCCTGGCCGCGGCCGATGATGTGGCCGGCGAAAGTGGCGCGCGCGATGGCGTCGACAGCGGCCTTGCTGGGCTGTGCGTTGGCCAGGGCGACCAGGCGCTTGCGGAACGTGGGCAGGTCTTGCGACTCCTCGAACTGCGCGAGCAGGTCTTGCACCTGGTCACCCAGCATGCGCTGATAGTCTGCGGCGAGCGTGTCGGCAGCGTTGAACAGCGTCGCCTGGGCCTGGCGGTGGGCGGTGCGCTGCTTGGCCGCGGCCTGCAGCGGCTTGCCTGCGTCGGCCTCAGAAAACTCGCCGGCGGGGTCAGCGTCAGTGGCGGCAACGGTGCGATCGCCGGTGGTGTCGGCGCCTGGATCCTGCTGCGTGGAGGGTGGACCGCCAAGAAGAGTCTGCAGCGGATCAGGCGTGGGTGCCTTGCGCACCCATCCGGGGCCGTAGGTGGCCAGCATGTACTCCTCCGTGGGCTCCCAGCCCATCTCGGAGATGGTCTTGTCGCGAGTGGCGCGGGCGGAGAGATCCTCGGGCTCGGAGAAGGTGCGCTTGAGCTTGGGAACGCCAACACCGGCGCCCAGGTTGAACTCCACGATCCAGCGGATAAGTGTGTCGTCGAGGGTCTCGCCCAACTCGTCGGCGTCGTCCTGTGCCAGTTCCAGACGCACGTCGTTGTGCACACTGGCCTGGGTGCTTCCCAGCCCGGTGGGCGCGGCGGTTGTGGACATGGTCTCGCCCAGCACCACCTTGCTGATCTGCTCGTCCATGTAGCGCACGAGCTTCTCGTAGGTGTCCACGCTGCCGGCGCGCGAGGCCTCCAGCAGCTCGATCACCATGCCGTCCGGGATGATGACGCCAGCGTCCTGTGCGATAGAGGCCAACGCGGCCAGCAGCTTCTTGCGCTCGGTGTCGTCGGCGCTGGGTGAGTACTTGCCGATGGCCGTTGGCGAGCCGAACTTGTCGGCGAACGTGAGCCAGAACGTGATGCCCTGGCGCTTGAAGAACACTGGCCAGAACAGTTGGCTGCCAAGGCCCAGGCCGTAGGGCGTGTCGTCGTCACCGCCGTAGCGGTGCACGATGAACTTGCGGTCGGGCAGGGCCTCGCCCTCCAGCGGGGCCTCTCGGGTGAGCAGGCGCAGCTCGCCGTCCAGCGTGAAGATGAATCGGCGCGGGTCACGCGCCATCACGCGGGATGGCAGCCACAGGCCGTCGCGCACCTCCCACATCACCTCGGCCACCGAGAAGCCCTTGAGCTGGGCATCGAGCAGGCGCTTGCACAGGCGGTTGAAGCGCAGATGATCCAGCGCCTGCGTGACCAGCTCGGCCGCCTTGACATCGGTGGCGGCCTTGCTTGCAGGCTGCACCGACCACGGCCGGCTGGTCACCGCCAGCTTGCGCTTGTTCAGCACCGCACCGGCGTGGGCGTCGCGCTTGAGCTCCTCGTAGATGCGCAGGCCCTTGGTCTTGCCGCGGGTGACCAGGGTGTCGTCGTCGTTGGTCAGGCGCCGACCGTAGAAGGTGCGGTGCAGATCGCGCTCGATCGAGGCGATCTCCTGCGTCAGCGGCTTGCCGTGCTGGTCGAGGATGGTGGCCATAGGGTGCTCAGCTCAGGTAGTCGGCCAGGCCGGTGAAAAAGCGCTGGGTGCCCAGCGACTCGAACTCGATGGGCGCGCCCTCTTGGCGGCTGGCGTAGTGGCCCAGCAGTAGCGCCACGCCGGAGTCGCCGTGGCGCTTGTTCTTGCCGGCCTCGCCGGTGTCGCCCTTCTCCACGGTGCGCTTTTCCGGCACGCGCGGCACGCCGCGCACCAGCTCGAAGGCGCGCAGATCATCGAGCGTGTTGGCGTCGCGCGGCAGGCTGATGGTGTCGTCCTCGAACGCGGCCTTGAACTGGGCCGTGTTGTCGCGGTACCAGCCCTCAGAAAGCATCACCTGGTCGATCACCTGGGCGCCATAGCGCTGGGCGGCCACCTCGGCCAGGTACTGGCCGTTGCCGCGCGCATCCATTGCGCCCTTGCGCAGGCGCGGCAGCCGGTCAACGATGTAGAACAGGATCTGCTCCTGCTGCTTGAACGGAACGTTGCGCAGCTCCACCAGGAACGGGAACACGCGCCGCAGTATCTTGGTGACTTGGCCTGGTGCCAGAACGCTCAGGTCACCGATGCGCCCGAAGTCCTCGCCGAAGAAGCTCTGCAGCGTCGGGTCCAGCTTGAGCAGCTCGGGCAGCACCGTGGACTCCAGCCACTCGGTGCACTCGGCGCGGCGGATGTGCTCGGGCAGCATCTCCCAGCCTGGCGGGCAGGCCCAGCGCAGCACCGGGCCATCGACCATGCGGCTCTCGATGAGCGCGCGGGTGAGCCAGGCGCCACCACCGGCGCGGGGGATGCAGTCCAGCTCCTCGGCCGCGCCGGGGCCGTAGAACTTGTAGACGCCGGCCATCCAGTCGGCCTCGGCATGGGCGCTCCAGGGCTTGCCCGTGCGCAGGCACACGCGGTGGTACAGGCCCTGCTCCACAGCGTCGCGGAACGGGATGTGGTGGATGCTGCCCGCCTGCTTGCCGGCGCGGATGTCGGTGATCAGCTCATTGAACGGGTTGGTGTCGCCGTTGTGGGTGCTGATGACGCGCACCTTGCCGCCCCAGATGAGCATGGCCATTGCGGCCTTGAGCAGCTCGGCCAGCTGGTCATGGAAGGCGGCCTCGTCGATCACGATGATGCCCTGGCGGCCCCGCAGGTTGCTGGGGCGACTGCTCAGTGCCACCACCCGGTGCCCGCTGCCAGGGAACCGGATGGTGTAGGTCTTGATGTTCTTGTCCTCGTCGGACTCGCCATCCCAGAAACCGTCCTCGATCGCGCTGGCCGCCTTGTTGAACGCCCGCGCCCACATGGCACACGCTTGGATGTACTCCAACGTCATGTCCGCGTTGTATCCGACGTAGTAGCAGTTCTGACCGCCCGCCGACTTGGCGCTGGCGGCCGTGAGCACATCGTCAGCCGCCTCGGCCCAGGTCAGGCCTGTTCGACGCGACTTCTCAACCACTTTGAACGCGCTCTTGTCGGCAACCCAGGCCTTCTGATACGGCAAGAGCACAGCCGGTGCATCGGCACCGGCGGTGTTGGGAAGATCGCGGTCCAGGTCAGACATCGAGCGGGCGCCTCAGGTGCGCGCCGGCCAGTGCGCCAGCAGCGGCGTGTGGCCAGGCAGCTGGCTCAGGTAGGCCTGGGCCGTCTCTGCGCTGTCGAACAGGCGAACGCTGGTCTTGCACACCTGCTGGGTGTGGCCATCCGGAAAGATGCTCAGGTTCACGCACTCAGGGCTGTGCACCCGGGTGATCAGCGCGGCGCAGGTGTCGCCCGGCACCACCACGTTATGGGCGGTGACCCAGCGGCCAACGGAGGGAATCTGCATGCTCATGGTGTGGCTCCTGCTCAGGCCGCGATGCCCAGGATGGCGCGGCGGATCTCGTCGGCAGACTCGGCCGACAGCCCGCCAGCCGTGGCAATGCGGGTGGCTTGGTCTGCGGCGGTGCGGGCCTTCTCGGCCACGCTGGCGGCGTGCTGCTTGAGCGCGATGGACGCGCGGGCCAGCGGTGCCATCGCCTTGGCGATCGCGCCCAGGCTGGCCTGCTCGGGGTCCACGTCCATCTCCATCAGCAGGGTAAACAACTTCTCCTGCATCAACCTCATCAGCGCCTCGCTCATGTCGGCGCTCTCGTCCGGTGCGGCAGCCACCAGGGCGCGGGCCTGCTCGGTGCTGCGCTTGAGCTCGGCCACGCGCTGGTCCAGCTTGCTGCCGTAGCGGTGCAGGCTGCTCTTGCTGACCTCGAACCCCTGGCCGCGCAGCCACTCGGCCAGCTCCACGTAGCCGGTGAACCCACCGCCAATGAGGCGCGCGTCCAGCTCGGCCCGGGTGACCTCTGGCAGGTCGAGCACCTTGCTGCGATCGCCCATTGCTCAGCCCGCCGTGATCTGCGGCCGCGCGATGCCGGGCTCCACCGGCACCGTGTACTCGACCAGGTCGATGCCGAACCGGGTGAGCTCCACGAACCAACGGTCCATGCCGTCGCGGGTGATGTGCACCAGACCGCGCTCGCTCAAATAGTCAAGGTTGATTCGAATTTCCTTGTGGGTGGCGTCGGGGTAGGTGGCCTGCACGATGGGTAGCATCGCCTCGGTGTAGATGCCCACCGGGCGGCTCACGTTGGCGGCCACCAGCAGGAACCAGCGGATCTGCTCGCGGCGGATCTTGGCCATCAGGGCGTCGCTCATTGGCCGCCTCCCTTCGCGTTGCTGAGTGCGTCGCGCAACACCTGCTCGAAGCGCAGGGCCATTGCGTCGATCTTGGTCATGATGGTGGCGATGGCCTGGGTGTAGTCCTCACGGCGCACGTAGTCGCGCGGCAGCTCGGCACGCATGTCCATCAGGTCGCGCTCCAGGCGGCGCAGCGACTCGTCGTTGCGCACAGCGGCGGCGTCCTGCTTGCTGAGGTGCTCGCCCAGCGCTTTGAACTTGTCGTCGATCGTGCGCGTGGTGGCCGCCAGCAGCATGCGCGCCAGGGCAAAAAACGCCCCGATGAGCGTGATCAGCAGGCTCACCACCTGCCAGGTCTCCAACGAAAAAACTTGATTCATTTTTTGTGGCGCTCCAGGCGCTCGGCGCAGTCAATGCAATGGCGCACGCCGGGGACTGCGCGGCGCCGCTCTTCGGGGATGGGCTCCCCGCAATCGGGGGTCTGGCACACCGTGGCGCTCAACACCCTCCAATCCCTCTGGCCGTTGGCGGCCGTGGCTGCCTTGCGGCGCTGCTCCTGCAAGGCGTGCAGCAAGAACATCTCAGTGGCCTCTTGGGCGCGGTCAAAGACGTCAGTCACCAGCCTCACCTTGGGGCTGGCACAGCGGCACTACCTCTCGGACGTACTGCTGGCAGGCGGCGAGGTGGTCGGCATCGAGCTGGGCGAGGGCTGCGAGGGCGACAAGATCTGTTCGAGCTGCATCATGTAGACACGCCAGCGCGGAGCCATCCAGGCCGGATCCGGCGCCGGCAGGCGTGCTGCCTGCTGCACCACCGGCAGCGGCGCGGTCGGCTTGGGCGCGCTGGCGCAGGCGCTCAGCCACAACAGCCACATCAGCGGCAGCAGCCGCACGGGTCTTGCGTAGGTCATCGGTCAGCCTCGTGT
>JAFLDI010000171.1 GCA_017302485.1 Burkholderiales bacterium
GCCGTGCCACTCCCTGCACGGCGGCGCTTCGTCCCTGGCGCATCGCTTCGCGTCAAGCCAGCGGGGCTTCGCCTCAGACCCTGATGCGCCGCAGGCCCAGGTGTTGAGTGAGAACCTGGCCACCGGCCGGAAGCGCCGCGCGGCGGTGGCTCGGTTGGTTCATGGCAGCTTGCATGCAGCGCACCGGGCCGCGGCCCGGTGCGCTTCAGGCTCAGAACGTCAGACGCGTACCCAAGAAGCAGGGTCGGTTCTTCAGTTCATCAAAGCTTCAAGGTCACCCCCAACGTGAAGTAGCGGCCCATCACGTCATACACAGTGGGGAAGGTGTTGCCGCCGTTCACGCCCGTGGAGCCGATGTTGTTGCCGACGATGGGCGGCTGCTTGTCGAAGGCGTTGTTGACGCTGAGGTTCAGGCGCAGCATCTTGTTCACCCGCCAGGCCGCCGACAGATCGACGTAACTCACCGCCTTGATGGTCGAGTAGGCAGGCAGGAAGTTCGTGCCGCCCGGTTCTTCTTCCATCTTGCCGATGTAGCGCCAGTTGTAGCCCAGGCTGAAGTCGCCAAGGTTCCAGGTCGCACGCTGGGTGAACTTGAGCTTCGGCGCGTAGCCGGTGCCGCCCACTGTCGCACTTTGGTTGGCGTTGTTGCAGGCCACGCTGTAGTAACCCAGGCAGTCGCGCTTCACCGCCTGCGGCGTGGTCTGCACGCTGTAGTCGCGCACCACGGTGGCGTTCAGGCTCAGGTCGACATTGCCCCAGCCGTCCAGCCCCAATTGCTTGAGTTGAAGCGGGTAGTAGGCGCTGAGGTCAAAGCCGCTGGTCCACATCCGGCCGAGGTTCGATTGCGGCGTCAGCACGCCGGGCGAGCTGGCGCCGTTGAAGGTGCCCAGCGGCCCGCGCTGCACCAGCGCGCAGGCACCGTTGACGCCCAGACCCGGGTTGCGCGCCGGGTCGTAGCAATCGCTCAGCACGTCGGTCACGCTGGGCGCCGAGATCGCTTTGTCGAGCTCGATCTTGTAGTAGTCCAGCGACAGCACCAGGCCGCGCAGCGCCGCCGGTTGCAGCACCAGGCCGATGGTTTGCGTGCTGGCCACCTCGGGGCTGAGCAGCGGGTTGCCGCCACTGGTGTTGTTGATCTGCCCGGCCGAGGGCGCTGGCAGCACACCGAAGGCGGCCAGCGGCACGCCGGTCAGCCGGCACAGGTTTGACAGGCTGCCGGCTGTGTTCGCCTCTGCCGCGTTGATGCGATTGCCCTGGCAGGGATCGACCGGCAAGTTGGACAGGCCGGTGGTGTTGGGCGCGAAGAGCTCGTTGGTGTTGGGTGCGCGGGTGGCGCGCTGGTCCATCAGGCGCACGCGTAGGCCGGCCACGGGTTCCCAGTCGCCGCCGATCTTCCAGCTGCCGTACTCGGTCTGACCGCGGGTCGTCATCTGAGTATGGCGGTAGCCCAGCTCCAGCCCGAGCTTGTGCGCCATCGGCAGCCGCGCCAGCAGTGGCACATTGGCCTCGGCATACAGCTCCTTGAACTCGATGGTGCCGCTGCGGTCGGGGCGCGGTGCGCCGGTGCCCAGGACCTCGCCGAGGACCTGCGAAGCGCTGTCCGAGCGGTTCGCGGCAAACACCTCACGGGACTCGGCTCCGAACGCAAGGCCGATCGGATCGGCGCTGAAGGGGCTCTTGAACTCGCCCAGATCGCCGGATACCGAGGCCGCCAGCACCTTCTGCGTCACCCGGGTCAGCAGGATCGCGTTGAGGTCTACGAAGCCCAGCATCTGCGGCGTGATGCTGCCCTCGGTGCCGAACACATTGAGCGGCACGCAACCGTTCGTGGTCACGCTGCAGCTGCTGGTGTTGAAGGCGCGCAGCGCCTGCTGCACGCGCGAGTTCGATCCCCACTGGATGCGCGTCTGGGTCTGCGTCGTCTCGCCGTCGGAGAGGTAGGCGTCGTAGTTCCAGCGGTCATTGATCTGACCCTTGGCGCCGACCGTGATCTGCTGCGTGCGGGTGCTGAAGTCGATGATGCGCGGGCCCCACTCGGTGAAGCGACGACCGATCGCCATCGGCACCTCGGTCGTGCCGGCTGGGCCGGCCACGCAGTCGGCGGCGGCAATGCCGCGCACCTGGCAGATCTGCGCCCGCGCGGCGTCCGGGATGAAAGGGTTGCCGATCGGCACCTGGTAGAGGTTCAGGAAGGTGGCCGAGGGCGCCAGATTGCTGACCACGCCGGAGCGCGTGTAGAACAGGTCGGCGTACAGGCTGTGCTGCTCGCTGAGGTTGAGCGTCGCCAGGGCGGTGGCCTGGCGCCGATCCAGCGGCGTCACGAAGTAGTTCAGCGGGTTGAAGTTGTAGGAGTTGTAGGGCGCCACCAGCCGGCCGCTGCCGGGCTCGATCTGCACATTGGCCAGGCTCGGCGTGCCGGCCGGCAGGCCCGCCACCGAGGGGATCTGGATGCTCGCCGGTACACCGGTCCCCGAGCCCTGCGGGGCGCCGTTGGTCGACGACAGCCCGACCTGGGAGTACGCGCGCTGGCCCTGCAGCAAGGGGTCGGTGCGGGTGGTGCCCACGCTCAGCACCATATGACCGCGGCCGTCGGCGAACTCACCCCCCAGGGTCAGGTCGGAACGGCGTCGCCCGGCATCGCCTTCGCCGGAACGGCCCAGGCTGCTGCTCAGCTCGATGCCCTTGAACTGGCGGTTGAGCACGAAGTTGCTGACCCCGGCGACGGCGTCGGCGCCGTACACCGCCGAGGCGCCGCCGGTGACCAGGTCGATGCGGCGCAGCAGGCTCACCGGGATGATGTTGGAGTCCACCTGGCCGTCCAGATCGAAGGGCACCATGCGTCGGCCGTCGATCAGCACCAGGGAGCGCCGCGCACCGAGGCCGCGCAGGTCCAGTGTGGCCGCGCCGGTCGCGCCGTTGTTCGTGGACGGGCCCATGGCGGGCACCGCTGAGGGCAGGCCCTTGATCAACTCCTCCACGGCGACCGGTTGGGACGACTGGATCTCTTCCTTGCCAATTGAGGTCAGCGGGCTGCTCGAGGTGGCGCCCAGCGTGCGGATGCGGCTACCGGTGACCTCGACCCGTTCCAGGGTGGTGGCGGACTGCGCCACGGCGGCCAGCGGTAGGCCGGCCAGGGCCAGGCCGACCGCGCGGCCGATGAGACTGAGTGTGTGCATGAGTGCTCCTGTTGGACGAAGGGCGGCCCATCTCCGTGAAGGCCGTCATGCCAGTCTTCCGGGCTCATGACGACCGCGCATTCGTCACGCCGGAGCGCGCGCGTCGCGAAGGGGCGCTCGTCACAGCAGGCGGGCGACAGCCCCCTCGAATCCGAGCTGCCCAAGGTTCGACGGCCGCTTCATCGCACCGCCTGCACCGCTGCGCCGGCAACAGCGCTCAGCAGGACGGCGTGCGATCACATTTCGACGGCGCGTCGCCGCAGCCCAACGCAAGGGGAATGCGGATTGACTTCGACGGCGGTACCGCCATGCGCACGGAACGCGCTGCCGTGCACCCACGGCGCAGCGCCACGCCTCTGGACCGATTCGCCCCAACGGAGCGGTCTTTGCACACCGGGTGCGCGGCCCGGTGTCGGCGAGTCGGTCGCTGATCCCAGGCCGGCTCTGGCGCCGTCGCTGACTCCTAGAGTGATTTGCAACCTGCCGCAACGCGGTAGCCACAACTCACCAGGAAGCCCCAATGAGAAAGCCCCTCCGATCCAAGGCGTTCGCGCGCCTGTCACGCCTGACTCTCGCCGCCGGGGTTTGCCTGGCCAGCGGCGCGACCTGGGCTCAACAAAGCACCGGCTCGATCAGTGGCAAGGCCGCCAAGGGCGATCTGATCAGCGTCGAGAACAAGGCGCTTGGCCTGAGCCGCCAACTGCGCCAGGAAGGCGATGGCAGCTTCCAGCTGGGCCAGCTGCCACCCGGCACCTACCGCGTCACTCTGCAAGGTGCCGATGGCAGTCAGCGCAGCGCCTGGGTGCTGGTGCAGGCGGGCGAGGGCGCCGTTGCCATCTTTGTGGATCAGCTGGCCCGGGTGGAGGTCTCGGGCAGCAGCCAGAAGACCCTGGATGTGAAAGCCACCGAGTCAGCGCAAGTCCTGACCAAAGGGCAGTTGGACCGGATTCCGGTGGCGCGCGACGTCACCTCCGTCACCCTGCTGGCGCCGGGTGCCGTGGAGGGCGACAACCGCATCGGACAGACCAACAGCCGCGTCGGCTTCGTGCCTTCGTTGGGCGGCGCCTCGCCGGCTGAGAACACCTACTACATCAACGGGTTCAACGTCACCAACATCGTCAACGGGGTGGCCTTCAACCAGGTGCCCTACGAGGCCGTGGCCGAGCAGCGCGTGGCCACCGGCGGCTATGGCGCGGAGTTCGGGCGCTCCCTGGGTGGTGTGATCAGCGTCAACACCAAGCGCGGCACGAATGACTGGCAGGGCGGTTTCAACATCAAGCACAACAGCCCGGAGTTCCAAAGTTCTTCGGTACGCACCTACCGAGACCCCACCACCAACCAGTGGGTGCTCATTGAGCGTCCGGGTTCGACAGAGCAGACCTCGCTGAACGTGTGGGGGGGTGGTCCGCTCATCGAGAACAAGCTCTTTGTGTTTGCCATGGTCCAGGCCACCCACAACACCACCGAGACCTACTTCTCCACCACCCAGACCCGGCTGCGCAACAACACCCCGCAGTACTTGGTGAAGTTGGACTGGAACGTGTCGGACAACCACTTGTTTGAGCTGACGGCGTTCAGCGACAAGTCCGAGGACCGCACTCAGACCTGGGACTCGCCACAGCCCTATCAGACGGCCAAGGGTGATGACAAAGGCGAGAACCTGGAGACCACTGGCGGCACCAATGTGATCGCCAAATGGACCAGCTGGATCACCGACGACTTGTCCATCTCCGCCCTGGCCGGTCTGGGCAAGTACGACCGCTCCTCCAAAGTGGCCGGCGGTGACTGCCCCGTGGTGGTGGACCTTCGCACCTCCACCCGCGCCGACTACGGCTGCTGGACGGCCACCAGCCTCACCAACCCCGATGCCAACGACGAGCGCACGGCCTTTCGCCTGGATGCCGAGTGGACACTGGGCAAGCACCGCCTCAAGGCAGGCCTGGACCACGAGATCTACAAGGTGCTGGATGGCAGCCAGTACCCCGGCAATGCGCAGTACGTGCTGCGCACCCGCCAGCCAGGACAGCTGTTGCCCAACGGCTACCGGATTCCTGGCACGCCGGGCGTGGACCCGGCGGTGCAGATCGTGGACCAGCGTCTGTTCCGCAATGGCGGCTCGTTCAAGACCGTCAACTCGGCCTGGTACGTGGAAGACAACGTCCAGGTCACCGACCGGCTGTTGCTCAGCGCCGGACTGCGCAACGAGTCCTTTACCAACAGCAATGCGGTGGGCACGCCATTCATCGACGTGAAGAACACCTGGGCGCCGCGCTTTGGCGCCGCCTGGGATGTGCACGGCGACGCTCAGCTGAAGGTCTATGGCAACCTGGGCCGCTATTTCATTCCGGTGTACTCCAACACCAATCTGCGGCTGGCCGGATCGGAACTGGATTACCGCGAGTACTTCCAGTACACCGGCGCGCTCAGCAGCGACCGCTTCCAGATCCCTGGCAAGGGGGCTCAGTTGGGCTCGCGTCTGGTCAACAGCAGCGGCGAACCCCCCAACCCCTTGAGCGTGGTGGACCCGAAGCTCAAGCCGATGTACCAGGACGAGTTCATTGCCGGCATTCAGAAGGCTTTCGCCAACCGCTGGAGCGTGGGCCTGAAGTACACCCACCGCAAGCTGGGCAGCGGCATGGATGACATCTGTGACGGCTTGGGCCCTGAAGCTTGGGCACTCGCCAACGGCTACACGGCCGCGCAATCAGAGGCCATCAAGGACGCGATCGACCATTGCTTCCTCTACAACCCGGGAAAGAACCTGACCGCCAACATCGACCTCAACGGTGACGGGCAGCTTCGCGAGGTGGTGATCCCGGCCGTGGCGCTGAAGATGCCGGTGGCCAAGCGCAACTACGACGCGGTGGAAGTCAGCTTCGAGCGTGCCTGGGACAAGCGCTGGAGCCTGCAGGGAAGCTACGTGCTCTCTTACAGCAAGGGCAACACCGAGGGCTATGTGAAGTCCGACAGCGGGCAGGACGATGCCGGTATCACCGCCGACTTCGATGCCCCCGGCCTCATGGAGGGCGCCTACGGTTACCTGCCCAACGATCGCCGCCACACCTTCAAGCTGTTTGGCTCCTACGCCGCCAGTGACGCGTGGCGCGTGGGTGCCAGCCTGATTGCCCAGAGTGGCCGGCCGCGCAATTGCTTTGGCGTGTACGCGGGCACGAACGACCCACGCGCCGCTGGCTATGGCGATGCCTCTTTCTTCTGTGACGGCAAGCCGACGCCTCGCGGCAGCCAGGGCCGCCTGCCCTGGACTCAGCAGATCAACCTGCAGGCCACCTACACGCCCAAGGCCGTGAAGGGCCTGACGCTGAGTGCCGACCTGCTGAATCTGCTGAACCAACGCGGCGTGCGCTCGATGCGTGAGGAAGAGGGGAGCGGCATGAACGACATCAACTCGCGCTACGGCGAGCCGATCGGTGTGCAACCCGCGCGCTCGCTGCGCCTGCTGGCGCAGTACGAGTTCTGAGCGTCCGGGACTCGGCCCGGGGAGCGGTTCGTCGGCAGCCCCCGGGCCGGGTTCAGGAAGCTCGCCGGCCAGGCATGACCGAGCCAGCGGCTTCTTTGCGGCAGGTCGGCCCATCGTCCCTGACCCTTGGCATGCGCACCGCAGCAAACCAGCTTGGCGCTTCTCTCACCCACAACCCGCCCTGTCCGGACTTCGACGTCAAGCCTGCTGCGAGTCGCCCTTGCCACGATGCTGCCGCAATGCGCACTGCCCCAGCGCTTCGCAGGCAGTTGCTGCGGGCGGGCCTGTTCCTGCCATGGCTTGGCCTGGGCGGCGGCTTTGCCACCGCCCAGGCGCCGCCCGAAAGCCTGGGGCCGCTGCTCGAGCGCAGTTGGACGATCGACCGGATCCGGCGCCGGCTCAGCCTGCGCGTACCGGCGATGGCGCGGGGCCAGTTGCGCGAACGCGAGGCCAGCTACTACTGGCTGG
>JAFLDI010000172.1 GCA_017302485.1 Burkholderiales bacterium
GTGGCGGGCGCTGGGGCCTCGCAACGCACGTGCTGGCCAATCCAGGCTTGGACATCCTCAATGCGCCACAGCAGGCGCTTGGTGCCGGGCAGCCGGCAGATCGGCGGCAGAGATTGCGGGTTGCGGGTGGAGTCGCTGCGGATGCTGGCGACCGATTTGTGCAGGTAGGTGGCGAGTTCTTCAACCGTGAGCAGAGCTTGCATGTGCGTGACCAGTCCGGGCCACGTCGACCAGGGTCGGCATGGCACGGATGAGTACGCGGCAGTCCGGCCCTCTCGTCGGGGTCTGGCTGGCTCTGCCGAGCTGGCCAGGGAGAGGACTGGACGGGGTTGTGCCCCGCATGAACTGCTGTCCCGGGAGCGCTGCGCGTGGGCTCCGGCCTCATCCTGACCGGTGGCGGCACTCTCTCAGGCGATGCCTGTCGGCATCCTTTCTGCTGGCCAGCTACTTCCGCTTTTCGCGGGCCAGGTGCTGAACGGTACGCGGCTTTGGCTGTTCGACCGTGGCGGTGCATGAACACCACGCTCGTTGCTTGCTGTTTTCACCAAAGCGCTTGAACGCCCTCAGCGCATGGAGCCGGATGGTACACGCAGAGTGCGGCAATGTGCGGCACTTGGCCCGGGCGGTTGGTGTGGCGCCTTGCCACAAATCCGCCACAGTGCGAGTGCAAAAACCTGCTTCCAAAAGCAAAACAACGCGCAACACCGCAAGGCGTAACGCGTTGATTTGACTGGATAAGTTGGTGGAGACGAGGAGGATCGAACTCCCGACCTTCGCATTGCGAACGCGACGCTCTCCCAGCTGAGCTACGTCCCCACGAATCGTGCAGTATAGCATCGGGGGCCGGGCGTGCCCGGGACCGACCGCCGCGTCGGCCTCGCCGCCCACGAGCCAGGAGAGTGATCTTGAAGCTGCCTTCCCCCGATTGGCTGGACCGCCAGTACAACAACCGTGCACGCATCCCCGAGCATGCCGAACTGTTCGAGCGCTGGCGTGCGGCTTCTGCGCTGGCCCGGCAGGGCCTGAACCTGCAGCCTGACCAACTCTACGGCGACGGACCGGCGCAGCGGGTCGATGTCTTCCTGGCCGACCGGGCGGATGCGCCTGCGGTGATCTTCATCCACGGCGGCTATTGGCGATCGCTGGACAAGTCCGACCACAGCTTCATCGCCCCGGCCTTCGTGGAGCGCGGCGTGCATGTGCTGATCCCGAACTACAGCCTGTGTCCTGCCGTGGGCATCGCCGACATCGCCCTGGAGATGACCCGCCTGGTGGCCTGGGTATGGAACCAGGCGCCCACCTTGGGCATCGATCCCGGCAGCTTGGCGGTGGTCGGCCATTCGGCGGGCGCCCACCTCGCGGCGATGCTGCTGTGCTGCCGTTGGAAGACTGTGGATGCCCGGCTGCCCGTGCAGCCCCTGACGGGTGCGCTGGGTATCTCGGGTCTGTACGATCTGGAGCCGCTGCGCCACGCCCCCTTTATCCGCGATGACCTGGCCTTGTCCGAGCGTGAGGCCTGGCGCCTGAGCCCGGCGTTCTTCCCGCGTCCACGCAGGCCGCTGTACGCCGTGGCCGGAGGAGACGAGTCCGAGGAGTTCATCCGTCAGAACCGCCTGATTCGCGACCAGTGGGGCCCCAGCAGCGTGCCGGTGTGCGAGACGCTGGCCCGCCATCACCATCTGGACATCCTGCACAACCTGGCTGACCCTTCAGGCCGCCTTCACGAGCTCGCCCTGCGCCTGCTGGGGCTGCGTTGAGGACCGAGGGATTACCCCGCTCGGCATAGCATCGCGCTATGTGCGGCATAGAAGCGATGCATTGGCCGTGCATGAGCCGCCTGTGATACCTTGGTTTGGTGCCTGCGGGATCATCAGGCCCCGAGGCCGTCGTCAACCCAATCAACCAGGAGCGAGACATGGGCTTGAAGGGATCGAAGACCGAGCAGAACCTGAAGGACGCCTTTGCGGGTGAGTCGCAGGCCAACCGTCGCTACCTCTATTTCGCAAACAAGGCGGACGTCGAAGGCCAGAACGATGTGGCAGCGCTGTTCCGCTCCACCGCCGAGGGCGAGACGGGCCACGCGCACGGACACCTGGAGTTCCTCGAGGCTGTCGGTGACCCGGCCACCGGGCTGCCGATCGGCACCAGCCGTCAGAATCTGGCGGCCGCCGTGGCTGGCGAGACCCATGAGTACACCGACATGTACCCGGGCATGGCCAGGACCGCGCGCGACGAGGGCTTCGACGAAATCGCCGACTGGTTCGAGACGCTGGCCAAGGCCGAGCGCTCGCACGCCAACCGCTACCAGAAGGCGCTCGACCAGTTGGTCGACTGAGCGACTCGCCGCAAGGGCATGGCGTCCCGGCTGTCGGGCTTGGGCCCGGCAGCCGGGAGGACCGTGCCTGAGCGCACAGACACGCGCTGGAGACGACCCCATGCCCCCTCGCGAAGGCAGCCTCGAAGCCCCGACCCGACACCCGGTGCCCTGGCGCGACGCCTCGTTCTATGACGAAGCCGACTGCCAGCGTGAAATGGCCCGTGTGTTCGACATCTGCCACGGCTGCCGGCGCTGTGTCAGCCTGTGCCAGTCCTTTCCCACCTTGTTTGACCTGGTCGACGCCACCGATGATGGCGAGTTGCACGGTGTTGATGCGAAAGACTTTGCCAAGGTCGTCGACCAGTGCTACCTGTGCGACCTGTGCTACATGACCAAGTGTCCCTACGTGCCACCGCACGACTGGGGCCTGGACTTCCCCCATCTGATGCTGCGGGCCAAGGCGATCAAGTTCCGCAAGGGCGAGGTCGGTCGAGGCGAGCGCCTGCTGGCCTCCACAGACACGCACGGGCAGTTCGCCGGTATCCCGGTGGTGGTGCAGGTGGTCAATGCCGTCAACCGCACCCGGCCGATGCGCCGGCTGCTCGACAAGACGCTGGGCGTGCACCCCGAGGCCTGGCTGCCCGAGCTGGCCAGCCGCCGACTGCGCTGGAGTGCGCCCCAGGAGGGCCTCGCCCAGGTGGTCACCCAAGGCCAGCGCACGCCCGGCAAGGTGGCGGTGTTTGCCACCTGCTATGTCAACTACAACGAACCCGGCATCGGGCACGACCTGCTCAAGGTACTGGACCACAACGGCATCCCCTGGACCCTGGTTGAGAAGGAGCGGTGCTGCGGCATGCCCAAATTGGAGCTCGGCGACCTGCAAGGGGTGGCCGAGCACAAGGCGGCCAACATTCCGGTGCTGGCCCGCTATGCCCGCGAGGGCTGGGCCATCATCAGCGCGATCCCCAGCTGCACCCTGATGTTCAAGCAGGAACTGCCCCTGCTGTTTCCAGAGGACGAGGAGGTGCAGGCGGTCAAGGCAGCGATGTTCGACCCCTTTGAATACCTGGTGGCGCGCCACAAGGATGGATTGCTGAAGACCGACTTCAAGCAGGCGCTGGGCAAGGTCAGCTACCACATCCCGTGCCACGGCCGGGTGCAGAACATTGGCCGCAAGACCGAGGAGATGTTCAGGCTGATCGGCCAGACGGTCACCGTGCAGCTCAACACCGTCGAGCGCTGCTCCGGCCACGCCGGCACTTATGGTGTCAAGACGCCGTTTCATCCGATGGCGATGAAGATCGGCAAGCCGGTCTTCAAGGCCATGGCCAGGGACGAACCCGACGTCATCGCCAGTGACTGCGCCCTGGCAGGTCACCACATCGCCCAGGGCATGTCCCAGGCCGGCACCCCCCCTAAAGCCCTCCAGCATCCGCTGAGCCTGCTGCGCAGCGCCTACGGTCTTTGACTTCCCAGACCCACCATGACGATCACCCGCAACAGCCTGCTCACGCTGGAAGCCTACGCCCGCCAACGCAAGACGCTGCGTTCCGAGGCCATTGCCCACCGTCGGCTGCGCAGTGTGGCTCTGGGTGAACACATGACACTGCAGTTCGAGGATGAACAGACCATCCGCCGACAGATCCAGGAGATGCTGCACATCGAGAAGATCTTCGAGGATGAGGGCGTGCAGGCCGAGATCGAGGCCTACGCGCCGCTGGTGCCCGACGGCAGCAACTGGAAGGCCACGGTGCTGCTGGAGTACCCCGATGTGCACGAGCGCCGGCGCGAGCTGGCGCGCCTGATCGGTGTCGAGGATCGCCTGTTCGTCGAGGTCGAGGGCCAGCCCCGGGTCTATGCCATCGCCGACGAGGACCTGGACCGCGAGAACGGCGAGAAGACGTCCTCTGTGCACTTCGTGCGCTTCGAGCTGCCCGCGGCGGCGCGCCAGGCGGTGCGCGCCGGCGCCCAGGTCCGGCTGGGCTGTGACCACACGCACTACCCGGCGCATCTGGTGATCGCGGCCGACACCCTGGCCAGCTTGGCGGGTGATCTGAGCGACTGATTCCTGCGACCTCGCCTTCTGTTCCAATCGGTGGCTGGATCCTGCATCCGGCATGAGCCATTCCACCGATTTCAGCGAACTGGGCCCGGGCCTCCCTCCAGGCCCCGAGGACTCGATCACCGCGGGCGACGAGGTGCTGGCGGGCCTGCTCGACCGCGTCTCGCGCCAGCCTGACTTTCCGTCACTGGGCCAGGCCTTGTCCGGCGTGCGCCGGGTGGCGCGCTCCGAGAAGGCCCGGGTGCAGCACCTGACCGAAGCGCTGATGCAGGACATCGGCCTGTCCAGCCGGGTGCTGCGCATGGCCAACTCGGCCCACTATGGATCGGCCGGCGCTGGCCAGATCGACACGCTGGAGCGGGCCGTGGCGGTGATGGGCTTTGTCGAGGTCGGGCGGCTGGCGTTGACCGCGCGCCTGGTCGACTCTCTGCGCTCGACCGGCCAGGTCCAGGCCTTGCGTGAACCCTTCCTGCGCGCGCTGCTGGCCGGAGCCGTGGCCCACGAGCTGGCGCACAGCCAGGCCGAGGACGGCACGCTGATCGCGGTGCTGCGCAACTTGGGGCGGCTGGTGGCTGCGCTTCATCTGCCCGAGCAGGCCCTGGCGATCCAGCAGTCTCGACCGGTCGAGGCCGCCTGCTGGGACGAGGCCCAGACGGCGCGCCGCGTCCTGGGGGTCGACTTCCACCGGCTGGGGCAGGCGGTGGCCGAACGCTGGGGCTGGCCGGCCACCCTCCGCCGCGCCATGGCCTTTGGCGAGGAGCCACCGCGGCACTTCCCGCACTCGCGCACCGAACAATTGCGCTGCATGGGCTGGCTGGCGAATGAACTGGCCGATGTGCTGCTGGACCTGCCGTCCGCACGCCATGACGACGCCCTGGCGGCGCTGGCGGCGCGGTTTGGCGCGGCCACGGCGCATGACGCGGCCTCGATGGCCTGGGCCTTGCAACGGGCCAGGCCAGCGGTTGATCCCCTGTGCGAGCAATTGGGCCTGCCGATCGCGGCACTGCCCAGGCCTCGAACCGCGCCCGTGGTGCCGGCGTCTGTGGCGGCAAGCCCCCCGGCGACGTCCGCTGAGGACACCTCCTCGGAGCCATTGCCCCGGCGGGTGCTGCTGGGATGGCTGCGTGCCCTGGGTGCACAGCGCGTGGTGCTGTGCTGGCGACGCGGCCGCGCCGGCGAACTGGTGGGTGAGCTGGGTTTGGCCGACGCGGTCGATCCAGGCCATCAGCACTTCCTGGTTCCACCCGACGATGACCTGGACCTGTTCTCGCTGCTGTGCCGCCGTGGCGCCGACACCTGCATCGACGACGCCGCCGACCCCGCCATCGCCCGCTACCTGCCCCACTGGTGGCGCAGCCGCATCGGCGCGCGCAGCCTGGTGGTGCTGCCGTTGCGCCACGACGGCCAGGTGCTGGGCATGCTGTACGCCGATGCGCCGCGCCCGGCCAGCCTGCGCCCGGACGCGGCCACGCTGGATCGCCTGCGCACCTGGCGCGACGAGCTGCTGCAGCAGCGCCTGGGCTATCGTTCGCGCCCATGACGATTCTGCTGGCCCCGATGGAGGGCGTGCTCGACCACGACCTGCGCGAGGTGCTGACCCAGTTGCCCGGCATCAACCGCTGCGTCAGCGAGTTCATCCGCGTCACTGATCAGGTACTGCCTCAGCGCGTGTTCCTGCGCATCTGCCCTGAGCTGGGGCGTGGCGGGCGCACCCGCTCGGGGGTTCCGGTGCGTCCGCAACTGCTGGGCTCCGACCCGACCTGCCTGGCCGAGAACGCGGCCGCACTGGCCATGCTGGAGCCACCGGGCATCGACCTGAATTTTGGGTGTCCGGCCAAGGTGGTCAATCGCCACGGCGGAGGCGCCATGCTGCTGGACGATCCGGATGGCCTGACCCGCATCGTCGCGGCCGTGCGTCGGGCCGTGCCGGCGCACATTCCGGTCTCGGCCAAGATGCGCCTGGGCACCGATGACGATGCGCGCGCGGTGGAGTGCGCTCAGGCACTGGCCGACGGTGGCGCCGCCGAGATCGTGGTGCACGCCCGCACCCGAGCCCAGGGCTACCGACCGCCGGCGCACTGGGCGCGCATTGCGGACCTGAGTGACGCGGTGTCGGTGCCGCTGGTGGCCAATGGCGAGATCTGGACCGTCGAGGATGCCGCGGCCTGTCGCCAGGCCTCGGGCTGTCAGGCGCTGATGATTGGCCGTGGCCTGGTGGCCGATCCTTCGCTGGCGCTGCGCCTGACCATTGACGACGCCTTTCATCTTGACGACGCCACGCTGGGCGCACTGCTGCACCACTACTGGGCGCAGGTATCGGCGCGGGTGGAGCCGCGCCACCGTGCCGGCCGCATCAAGCAGTGGCTCAACTTCCTGCGCCGGCGCTACCCCCTGGCCGAGCAGGCCTATCAGGCCTTGCGCGCCCACCATGACGGCCGCAGCTTCGGGCAGGCATTGGCGCAGTGGTTCCCGCTCACCGGCGGTCACGAGGCCTCAGCGGTCCACCGATAGAATCGCGGGTTTTC
Source organism: Burkholderiales bacterium (assembly GCA_017302485.1). GTDB lineage: Bacteria > Pseudomonadota > Gammaproteobacteria > Burkholderiales > Burkholderiaceae_C > Ideonella. The sequence continues at coordinate 6,905 of JAFLDI010000172.1, forward strand.
TCCCTGCGGTGCCCTGGCGCACCGGCTGACGATTCATGGCCGTTTCCTCCCGGGCCGACACCGCTGCGGTGTTCGAGCTCAAGAGCGCCACGCTTGACCTGCTGGCGCTGCACCTGAAGACCACCGACCTGGACGAACTCGACGCGGCCCTGGCCGCATTGGTGGGCGATGGGCCCGCGGCCTTC
>JAFLDI010000173.1 GCA_017302485.1 Burkholderiales bacterium
GTCTGCGCCGCCAGCGGCTGGGTGAACAGGGCGGCCGACGCGCTCAGCGCGGCGGCCAGCAGGGCACGGTGCAACATGGCAGACCTCCACTGAGAGGCTCTCAGCCTCAGAGGCCCGGTTTGTAGCATGCGCGTGGCGGCCGTCTTCAGCGGAAGGGGAAGAAGATCGGGATGGCGATCAGGGCCACCAGCTGGAAGGTCAGCGCCACCGGCAGCCCGGCGCGCAGGTAGTCGCGCAGGTGGTAGCGGCCCGGGGCCATGATCATCAGGTTGGTCTGGTAGCCGTAGGGCGTGGCAAAGCTGCAGCTGGCGCCGTAGAGCACCGCCATGACAAAGGGCATGGGCGACAGGCCCAGCTGTTCGGCCACGCCCAGCGCGATCGGGAAGGCCAGGGCCGCGGCGGCGTTGTTGGTCATCAGCTCGGTCAGCACCCAGGTGGTGAGCAGCAGCACCGCCAGCGCGGCATAGGGCCCGAACTGTTCGGCGCCGCTGAGCAGGCCGCCGGCCAGCAGCTTGGCCGCGCCGGTGCCCAGCATCACCTCGGAGATGACCAGCGATGAGGCGATGATCATGATCAGCTCCCAGGGCACGTTGCGGCGCAGGTCGGCCACCTTGGCCAGGCCGCTGGCCAGGAACAGCACCAGCAGCAACAGCATGCCCTTGAGGAAGTCGACCAGACCGAAGGCGGCCAGTGCGATCACTGCGATGAAGCCCACCATCGACAGCCAGCCCTTGCGCGGGTCGACGAACTTCTGCACCTCGCGCTGGGAGACGATGACGAAGTTGCGGCCCAGGTTGTTGCGCTTCTCGAAGTCCTGGCCCACCACCAGCACCAGCGCGTCGCCCACTTCGAGCCGGGTGTTGCCGATGCTGCCGCCCAGGCGCTCGGCACCGCGGCGCACGGCCACCACGGCGGCATCAAAGTTCGAGCGGAAATCCACCTCGCGGATGGTGCGCCGCGCCAGCGTGGAGCCGGCGGCCACCACCACCTCGACCAGGTTGGTCAGCGGCAGGTCGTCGTGGTGGCCGTGTGGGCGCAGGCCGGGGAACTGGGCCAGCAGGTCGATGCGGGTGACGTCGCCGGTGAACACCAGGATGTCGCCGGCATTGACGAAGCGGTCGGGGTCGACCGGGGCGATCAGGTTGTCGCCGCGGACGATCTCGGTGAGGAACAGGTGGCCCAGGTTGCGCAGGCCGGCCTGCTCGATGGTCTTGCCGATCAATGGGCTGCCGGACAGCACCTCGGCCTCGAGGAAGTAGTCGCTGGGGGTGTCATCGGCCGGCGGCTGGGCCTTGAGCAGGCGCGGGTACAGCAGGATCATCACCGTGCCGCAGGCCAGCACGATCAGGATGCCCACCGGGAACAGGTCGAACAGGTGCAGCTCGGGCATGTGGCGCCCGGCCAGCAGGCTGCTGACCAGCAGGTTGGTGCTGGTGCCCACCAGGGTCAGGATGCCGCCCAGCGTGGCGGCATAGCACATGGGGATCAGCAGCCGCGCGGCGCTGTGCTCGCGGTTGCCCTTGAGCGGCCCGATCAGCGAGGCCACCACCGCGGTGTTGTTGAGAAACGCGCTGTACACGGCGGTGGCGCCATACAGCTTGACCAGCGCCCAGCGGTAGGGGCCGCGCACCAGCTTCTCGGCCATCAGCTCCAGCATGCGGGACTTGTCCAGCACGATGGACAGCAGCAGCAGCACCACCACGGTGATCAGGCCGTTGTTGGTGAACTGCCGGAGCGCGTCCTTCATGGGGATGAAGTCGAGCACCACGAACAGGAAGGCGGCGCCGGCGAACAGCGCGCCGGGCGCACGTCGGCCACGCACCAGCTCGACGATCAGCAGTGCCAGCGTGGCGAACACCAGGCCTTGTTGCCAGCTCATGGCATGACTCCGTCAGGCCGGTCGCACGGGGGTGCGACCGGCGGGTTCAGAAAGACTGGACTCGATCGCTCAGTCGATGATGCCGCGCTGGCGCAGGGCCGCGATCACCTGGTCAGCGGCCTGCTCGGCCGACTGGTTCGTGGTGTTGACGCGCATCTCGGGGTTCTCGGGGGCTTCGTAGGGGCTGGAGATGCCTGTGAAGTTGGTGATCTCGCCGCGGCGCGCCTTCTTGTACAGGCCCTTGACGTCGCGGTCCTCGGCCACGTCCAGCGGGGTGTCCACATAGACCTCGACGAACTCGCCCTCGCCCATCAGGCTGCGCGCCATCGCGCGCTCGGAGCGGAACGGCGAGATGAACGCGGTCAGCACGATCAGGCCGGCGTCGACCATCAGGTGCGCCACCTCGGAGATGCGGCGGATGTTCTCCACCCGGTCGGCCTCGGTGAAGCCCAGGTCCTTGTTCAGGCCGTGGCGCACGTTGTCGCCGTCGAGCAGGTAGGTGTGGCGGCCCATGGCGTGCAGCTTCTTCTCGACCAGGTTGGCGATGGTCGACTTGCCCGCGCCCGACAGGCCGGTGAACCACAGCACCGCGGGCTTCTGGCCCTTGGCGGTGGCGCGCGCGGCCTTGTCCACGTCCACATGCTGCATGTGGATGTTGTGCGAGCGGCGCAGTGCAAAGTGCAGCATGCCCGCGCCGACCGTGTTGTTGGTCAGGCGGTTGATCAGGATGAAGCCACCGGTGTCGCGGTTGGCGGTGTAGGGGTCGAAGGCGATGGGGCGGTCCAGCGCCAGGTTGACCACGCCGATCTCGTTGACCTCGAGCTGCTTGGCCGCCAGGTGCTCCATCGTGTTGACGTTGACCTTGTACTTGGGCTCGGTGATCGAGGCCGTGACGGTCTGCGTGCCGATCTTCAGCAGGTAGGGGCGGCCCGGCAGCATGGGCTCGTCGGTCATCCAGACGATGGTGGCCTCGAACTGGTCGGCCACTTCGGCGGGGCTGTCGGCGGTGGAGATGACGTCGCCGCGCGAGATGTCGATCTCGTCTTCCAGCGTCAGGGTCACGCTCTGGCCGGCCACGGCCATCGGCAGGTCGCCGTTCATGGTGACGATGCGTGCCACCTTGCTTTCGCGGCCCGAGGGCTGGGCGCGGATGCGGTCACCCGGCTTGATGACGCCGCCGGTGACCACGCCGCAGAAGCCGCGGAAGTCGAGGTTGGGGCGGTTGACCCACTGCACCGGCAGGCGGAAGGCCTCGCGCTGCTGGCGGGCCTCGTCGATCTCGCAGGTCTCCAGGAAGCCCATCAGCGTGGGGCCGTGGTACCAGGGCGTGTGCTCGCTGGCCGTGAGCATGTTGTCGCCCTTGAGGCCCGACAGCGGGATGCTGGTGATGTCGTTCAGGCCGATCTGCTTGGCGAAGACGCGGTATTCCTCGTTGATGCGGTCGAACACCTCCTGCGAGTAATCGACCAGGTCCATCTTGTTGATGGCCAGCACCACCTTGCGGATGCCGATCAGGCTGACCAGGTAGCTGTGGCGACGCGTTTGCGTCAGCACGCCCTTGCGCGCGTCGATCAGGATCACGGCCACGTCGGCGGTGGACGCGCCGGTGATCATGTTGCGCGTGTACTGCTCGTGGCCCGGGGTGTCGGCGACGATGAACTTGCGGCGGTCGGTGCTGAAGAAGCGGTAGGCCACATCGATCGTGATGCCCTGCTCGCGCTCGGCGGCCAGGCCGTCGACCAGCAGCGCGAAGTCGATGTCTCCGCCCTGGGTGCCCCACTTCTTGGAGTCGTTCTCGATGGCGGCGAGCTGGTCCTCGAAGAGCATCTTCGATTCATAGAGCAGCCGGCCGATGACGGTGGACTTGCCGTCGTCCACCGAGCCGCAGGTGATGAAGCGCAGCAGCGATTTCTTCTCGTGCTGCTTGAGGTACTTCTCGATGTCGACCGAGATCATGTCGGAAACGTGTGCCATGGTCTTTCCTGTGTGCGTAGGGAGTGAAGATGAAAGGTCGAGGGCTTAGAAATAGCCTTCTTGCTTTTTCTTCTCCATGGAAGCAGCGGAATCGTGGTCGATCATCCGGCCCTGGCGCTCGCTGGTCTTGGTCAGCAGCATTTCCTGGATGATCTCGGTGAGGGTGCTGGCGGTGGATTCGACCGCGCCCGACAGCGGGTAGCAGCCCAGGGTGCGGAAGCGCACGCTCTTCATCATCGGCACTTCGCCTTCGCGCAGCGGGAAGCGCTCGTCATCGACCATGATCAGCGTACCGTCACGGTCGACCACCGGGCGCTCGGCGGCCATGTACAGCGGCACGATGGGGATGTTTTCCAGGTAGATGTACTGCCAGATGTCGAGCTCGGTCCAGTTCGAGATCGGGAAGCAGCGGATCGACTCGCCCTTGTGCTTGCGGCCGTTGTACAGGCGCCAGAGCTCGGGGCGCTGGTTCTTCGGGTCCCAGCGGTGCTGCGCGCTGCGGAACGAGAAGATGCGCTCCTTGGCGCGGCTCTTTTCCTCGTCGCGGCGGGCGCCGCCGAAGGCGACGTCGAAGTTGTACTTGTCCAGCGCCTGCTTCAGGCCCTGTGTCTTCCACATGTCGGTGTGGATCTGCGAGCCGTGCGTGAACGGGTTGATGCCCAGCTCCTGCGCCTCGGGGTTGTGATAGACCAGCAGGTCCATGCCCGAGTCCTTCGCCATGCGGTCGCGCAGCTCGTACATGGCGCGGAACTTCCAGGTGGTGTCCACGTGCAGCAGCGGGAAGGGCGGCGGCGCCGGGAAGAAGGCCTTGCGCGCCAGGTGCAGCATCACGGCCGAGTCCTTGCCGATCGAGTACAGCATCACCGGGTTGTCGGCTTCGGCGACAACCTCGCGCATGATGTGGATGCTCTCGGCTTCCAGGCGTTGGAGGTGGGTCAGGCTCATCGGTTTTTCCTGCGCTGATGGGAGGGGGGCAACGGTGGGGCGGGCCCGGCCGTCGAAGGATGGGATGTTCGCCGCAACAGCGGCGGGCGTGGTGTCGGCGGATGTGCCGGAGATCACGGCAGGCGCTTCGGCGGCCCGACGTCGTATCGGCGCGATCGGGCAATCCTGTAGCGCCAGTGCGGGCTGGCTGGCCAGCCAATCGGTCAGAGTGGGCGCGCGGCGCAGGTCGGGGCCGTGCAGCGCCAGCAGCCACGGGCCGTCGGGATCGGCCGCCAGCACGGCGCTGACTTCGTCGTAGCCGAAGTTCTTGACGTCGCGGAACTGAAACCTCTGGCGGCATCGAAGTCTCACACGATCGACGCAGTGGTCGACCGCATTGTGATCAAGGAAGGCATTGGGCCGCGAATTCGGGAGTCTGTGGAACTGGCCTGTCGTGAAAGCGACGGCACCTGCATCATCAGTCATGAAGCCAATGGCGTGTGGCACGAGAAGCTCTACAGCACTCGGTTCAACTGCCCGGAATGTGATCTGAGCTTTCCTACTCCGGAACCTCGGACGCTCAGCTTCAATTCGCCCTGGGGAGCGTGTCCGGAATGCTCGGGCCTTGGCACGATCGAACAGGCTACCAACAGCGCCGTTCCTTCGAAACAGTCTGCGGCTACGTCCACAAAAAGCACTCAACGACAAACAAAGCCGTCGAGCAAATCAGAAAGCGATTCAACACCAGACGAACCAACGCCATCGTCGCAGGATGCTGCTGAATCATCGCTGATCGAATGCCCTGCCTGTCATGGGGCGCGGCTGCTTCCGTTTCCCTCAGGCATTCAGTTTCAGGGAGTCACGCTGCCTGACTTCTGCAGGCTTAGCATTGTGGAAGCTGAAGAAGTTGTGGGCCGATGGATGGCCCACATCGAGACCTCCAGCAAGTCCAGCGAGACGCCATCGGCAGCGGACACCCCGGAAAACCTCCAGCTGACTCAGGAAGCTCGACTGGTAGCCGAACGAACGCTTCCCGACATTGTCGCTCGGCTGCGTTGTCTGGCGGACGTTGGAATTGGCTACCTGACACTCGACCGGCCAACTCGCACTTTGTCCGGAGGAGAATTCCAGCGAGCACGTCTGGCCGCATCGCTCTCATCACGACTCTACGGCGCGCATTATGTTCTGGATGAACCCACATCCGGGTTGCACCCGCGTGACACAAATCGCCTGATCGCTGCGCTTCGACGACTGCGAGATTCTGGCGGAACAGTGATTGTCGTTGAACATGATGCCGAAGTCATGCAGGCGGCTGACTGGTTGGTGGACCTAGGACCAGGAGCCGGCGCGGATGGGGGAACGTTGCTCTTCGCGGGGCATCCCAGGGACTCGATCCATGTGGATTCACCGACAGGCCACTATCTAAAGCGCCTTCAAGTTGCGGCTGATGCGCGTTCGAATCAACCGGCGTCGACCGAATCATGTCGATCACTGGCGACGGCTGAGTGTCTGACCATTCGCGGGGCTCGCAGTCACAACCTTCAGAACATTACCGTCAGCATTCCGCTGCGAGGAGTCGTTTGTGTTTCGGGTGTGAGTGGTTCTGGCAAGAGCTCGCTCATTCAGTCGACGCTGGTGCCGTATGTTCGCGAATCGTTGAAGTGGAATCCTGACCTTGAACTTGCCCGGCGTCTTTCCAGCTGTGACGGCATCGATGGCATTCAGAGTTTGCGGCGACTGATATCACTCGATCAGACACCGATGGGTCGTTCCGGGCGAAGTTGCCTGGTCACGCTCTCATCGATGTGGGACGACGTGCGACGCCTCTTTGCGAAAACACGCGATGCCAGAGCACGAGGCCTGAAGCCGTCGCACTTTAGTTTCAACTCCGGAGAAGGGCGCTGTCAGGAATGTTCTGGCACCGGGCAGAAGCAGATTCGCCTCGCGTTTCTTCCACCGACGTCGATCTCGTGTCCAGCCTGTTCCGGGACAAGGTTTAGCCGACAAGTTCGATCGATTTTGTTTCGCGGTCGTTCGGTCAGTGACATTCTTCAGATGCGAGTCGACGAAGCGAAGGCCTTCTTTTCGGAGTTCAAGAGCCTTCACGATGCGCTCGACGTCTTCTGCCATGTCGGTCTTGGATACATGCCGCTCGGTCAGCCGACGAACACTTTTTCCGGCGGAGAAGCACAGCGAGCCCAGATCGGAAGAGC
>JAFLDI010000174.1 GCA_017302485.1 Burkholderiales bacterium
GCCGAGTTCACCGCCCGTGACGCACTGGAGATCGCCACCCGCGGCGGCGCCCGCGTGCTGGGCCGCGACGACATCGGCCACCTGGCGCCGGGCCTGTCGGCCGACCTGGCGCTGTTCGACACCCGCAGGCTGGGCTTCGCCGGTGGCGCGGTGCACGACCCGGTGGGCGCGCTGATGCTGTGCGCCTCGGCCACCACCGCCTTCACCGTGGTCAATGGCCGGGTGGTGGTGCGCGAGGGCCGGCTGGCCACGCTGGAGCTGGAGCCGCTGCTGGAGCGGCACAACGCGCTGGCAATGCAGTTGGCGAACCGGAGCGCGTGATGGCCACACCATCGATCCTGGTGCTGGTCGCCCACCCGGCGCTGCAGCACTCGCAGGTCAACCGCCCGCTGATGCAGGCCGCCCGCGCCCTGCCCGGCGTGCAGGTGCGCGACCTGTATGCGCTCTACCCCGATTACGTGATCGACGTGGCCGCCGAGCAGGCCGCCGCCGCAGCGGCCGACCTGATCGTCTGGCAGCACCCGCTGCAGTGGTACTCGATGCCGCCGCTGATGAAGCTGTGGCTGGATGAGGTGCTGGCCCACGGCTGGGCCTACGGCCACGCGGGCGGCCGTGTCACGCAGGCGCTGCGCGGCAAGGATCTGTGGCTGGTGCTGAGCACCGGCGGCACCGAGGCGGCCTACCACCCGCAGGGCTACAACCGCTACTTCATGGACGCCTTCCTGCCACCCTACGAGCAGACCGCCGCGCTGTGCGGCCTGCGCTTCCTGCCACCGCTGGTGCAGCATGGCGCACACCAGCTGACGCCCGAGGCATTGCACGCACACGTCGACGTCTACGCCGAGCGCCTGCGCCACTACCCCGACTGGCCCGAGATCGCCGAGCTGGCCGAGTGCCCCGAGTGCCAGGTGCCGCTGCGTGACCGCCCCACTGCCAAGGACATCTGATGCAGAGCCACTGGCTGCATGCCGCACTGATCTACCTGGCCGCCGCGGTGGTCTTCGTGCCGCTGGCCAAGCGCTTCGGGCTGGGGTCGATCATCGGCTACCTGGGGGCCGGCGTGGCCATCGGCCCGTTCGGCCTGGGCGTGGTGAAGGACCCCGAGTCCATCCTGCACGCGGCCGAATTCGGCGTGGTGCTGATGATGTTCCTGATCGGCCTGGAGCTCGAACCACCGCGGCTGTGGGCGCTGCGCCGGCCGATCTTCGGCTGGGGCACGGCACAGCTGCTGGGCTGCGCGGCGGTGCTGGGCGGTGCGGGCTGGGCGCTGGGCGCGCCCTGGGCGATGGCGGTGATTGCCGGGCTGGGGCTGGCGCTGTCGTCCACCGCGGTGTCGCTGCAGATCATGCAGGAGCGCCACCTGCTGCCCACCACGGGCGGCCAGGCGGGCTTCGCGATCCTGCTGCTGCAGGACGTGGCGGCCATCCCCATCCTGGCGCTGATCCCGCTGCTGGGCCAGGGCGCGCCCGGCGACGCCCACGCCGGCTGGCAGGCGCTGAAGGCGGTGGCGGTGATCGCCGCCATCATCCTGGGCGGCCGGCTGCTGCTGCGCCATGCGCTGCGCTGGGTGGCGCGCAGCCGCTCGCCCGAAATCTTCACCGCCGCCGCGCTGGGCCTGGTGGTGGGCATCGCCAGCCTGATGGAGGCGGTGGGCCTGTCGATGGCGCTGGGCGCCTTCCTGGGCGGCGTGCTGCTGGCCGAGAGCGAGTACAAGCGCGAGCTGGAGACCGACGTCGAGCCCTTCAAGGGCCTGCTGCTGGGCCTCTTCTTCATGGCCGTGGGCATGTCGATGGACTTTGCCGCGCTGTGGGCCGACCGCTGGCTGGTGCTGGGCCTGCTGGCCGGCTTCCTGGCGCTGAAGGCCGCGGTGATCTGGACGCTGGCCACGGCCGTGGAGGTTCCGCTGGCCGAGCGCCCGGTGCTGACCCTGCTGCTGGCCCAAGGCGGTGAGTTCGCCTTCGTGGTGTTCCAGCAGGCCGAAGGCGCTGGCGTGATCGGCACGCGCCACGGCGCCTTGCTGGTGGGCACGGTGGCGCTGTCGATGCTGGTGACGCCGCTGCTGCTGGTGGTCATCGACCGCTGGCTGCTGCCTCGCTTCGCCCGCGGCGCTGCCGACTCGCCGCACGCGCTGGCCGAGCCGCAGGAGGCGCCTGTGATCATCGCCGGCTTCGGCCGCTATGGCCAGGTCATCGGCCGCCTGCTCTACGCCAACGGCATCCGGCCCACGGTGCTGGACCACAGTGCCGAGCAGGTCGAGTTCCTGCGCAAGTTCGGCTTCCGGGTGCACTACGGCGACGCCACGCGCCTGGACCTGCTGCGCCTGGCCGGCGCCGAGCAGGCGCGGGTGCTGGTGATCGCGATCGACGACGTGGAGCAGAGCGTGGCGCTGGCCGAGGCAGCGCAGCAGCACTTTCCGCAGCTCACCGTGGTGGCCCGCGCCCGCAACGTGCAGCACTACTACGCACTGCGCGACCGCGGCGTGACGCTGATCGACCGCGAGACCATGGACTCGGCCCTGATCAGTGCCCGCCGCGTGCTGGAGCAACTGGGCTGGCTGCCGCACCAGGCGCGGCAGCTGTCGATGCGCTTTCGCCAACACCTGGTCGAGCAGATCGAGCACATGTACCCGCTGCACCGCGACGAGCAGGCACTGGTGTCGATGGCCAAGCAGGGCCGCCAGCAGCTGGAGGAGCTGTTCGCGCAGGAGCGTGAGGCGCTGGCGCAGCGGCAGCGGGTGGGGCGCTGGGATCAGGCGTCAGACTGAGGCCTGTCGGTCCGAGACCATCAGCAGCGCCTTGGCCGCCTCGATGCGCAGCGCCAGGGGCACCGAGGCGTCGTTCATCACCTGCTCAAGAAACGCCCGCGGGGCGACGCCCGGCACGGTCGCCGCGCCGACGCAGGACGCGCTTGCCGACAGCACGGCCAGGCGCTCCGGGGTCACACTGCCCAATCCGGCCAGCAGCGCGGCCTGTCCGTCATCGCCTGGCGGCACATCCAGCCAGGGCGTCTGGGCGAACAGCGGCGCCAGGTCAGGCGCCACGAAGGCCGACCAGCGCTCATCGCCAGGCAATGGTTCTCCGGGTCGACAGGCATGGCGGCCCTCGCGCGGCCAGCCCTCGACCCGCATCGCCCGATCGGCGGGCAGCAGGCGCCGCCGCAGCGCCACCAGAAGGGTCCGGGCCTGGTCTGCACTCACCGGCTCGACCAGGGAGAACCACAGCTGGAGCGCCTCGCCCGACACCGCAATGGCCGGCGCCGGCCAGCCCAGAACGTCCTGCACGCCGCGCCACACCGCGCCCAGCTCATCCCAGTCGGCCGGCGCGGCCCAGTCCAGCACCAGCGCCCGGCTGCGGCCTGCGCCATCGATCAGTGCGCCCTGGCCGTCCAGCGCGAACAGCCGCGCAAACTCGGCATCCACTCGGGTCATTGAAGCGTCCATGGCATGACATTGTCGCAACAGGACGCCCACCGGGCACGCGATTCGCTAAGCTCCGCCCATGACCCTCACCGCCTATGTGCTGATCGGCAGTCCGCGCACACGCAAGTCCACGCTGCTGCGCTGCCTGACTGGCTGCTACAGCCGCAACCTGCGCGACATCGAATTGAGCAGTGGCCAGAGCGTGCGGCTGTATGCCCGCGTCTCGGCGCTGCAGGACACCCGCACCACGCCGCAGGACTTCATCGCCGAGGTGCAGCGCCAGCGCTGCACCCACGCCGCCTTCATCCTGTCGCCGCAGGGCAGCCCGCTGGACCCGCAGGGCCTGCCCGACGCCCAGACCTACCTGGACGCTTTCGGCCGCGCGGGCTGGTGCATCGAGCGCATCGCGGTGCTGGGCGCCGACCCCATCAAGCCCTCGGTGGCGGCGCGCGGCGCCGTGGCGCGCTTTCCCAACGTGCTGCACCAGCCGGTCAACGCCAGCGCGGCGCTGTTGCGGCAGCACTTCGGCTGGCGCTGAGCTTCCCCCGGCGTCGGGAACCTTGTCAAGCCGCGACGATCCATCGCCCGTGTGCTCAACGCAAGGACGATTCATGCGCCAGTGGCTGAAGAACAACCGGGGCTTTCTGGCCCTGCTGCTGGGCATGGGCCTGCTGCGCACCGCCGTGGCCGACTGGAACCCGGTGCCCTCGGGCTCGATGCGCCCGACCATCCTGGAGGGCGATGTGGTGCTGGTGGACCGCCTGGCCTATGACCTGAAACTGCCGCTGACGAACCTCGTGCTGGCCCGCGTGGGCGAACCTCGGCGCGGCGACATCGTCACCTTCGACTCACCGCGTGACGGCACGCGCCTGATCAAGCGCCTGGTGGCCCTGCCGGGCGACCAGGTCGAGCTGCGCGCCGGGCGCCTGCTGATCAATGGCCAGGAGCAGGCCGTCAGCGCGCCGCAGGAGGTGATCGAGCCGGTGGCTCCAGGTGTGCAGTGGCCGGCCCTGCGGGCGCGCGAGAATCTGGCCGGACACGAGCATGCGGTGCAGTTCCTGGGCGGTGCCGGCCATGGCCGCGACTTCGGGCCGTACACCGTGCCGACGGACCACTACTTCATGTTGGGGGACAACCGCGACAACAGCGAGGACTCGCGCTTCATCGGCAGCGTGCCACGGGCGCTGCTGATCGGCCGTGCCTCGCGCACGCTGGTGTCGGCCGACATCCTGGGCGACTGGCGGCCGCACTTCGAGCGCTTCGTCGCGCCGATGCGGTGATCAGCGGCGCGCGGGCAGGGCGTCGCCCGCCCACAGCTCGTCCAGGTGCTTGAAGCCCCAGGTGGCGGGGTTCTCGCGTGCCTCGATGCGGTCGCTGGAGGCGGACAGGTCCAGCAGCTGCGGCGCCATGGGCATCTGCGATTTGGTCGAGAAGAAGACCTTGACGTTCGGCGCCGTCAGCGCACTCGGGTTCTGCTCCACCACCACCGCCAGGCGGCCCGACTTCAGCCGCACCAGCGAGCCCACCGGGTAGATGCCCAGGCTCTTGACAAAGGCCGCGAAGACCGCCGGATCGAAGTGCCCCTTCCACGAGGCCATCTTGGCGATCGACTCCGCCGGATCCCAGCCGGCCTTGTAGGGCCGGTTGGAAGTGATCGCGTCATACACATCGCAGACCGCGCCCATGCGGGCCATCCGGCTGATCTGGTCGGCCGGCAGACGGTGCGGGTAGCCGGTGCCGTCCATGCGCTCATGGTGGTGCAGGCACACGTCCAGGGCGCCTTCGCTGACGTTGCCGGTCTCGGACAGCATCTCCCAGCCGCGCACCGGGTGCGACTTCATGATGCGGAACTCCTCGTCGGTGAGCTTGCCGGGCTTGTTCAGCACCTCCAGCGGCATGGCGGCCTTGCCCAGGTCGTGCAGCAGGCCGGCGAATCCGGCCTCGCGGCACTCGGCCTCATTCAGGCCCATTTCGCGGCCCAGCGCCACCATCAGGGCGCACACGGCCACCGAGTGCATATAGGTGTAGTCGTCCTGCGTCTTCAGGCGGGCCAGGCTGACCAGGGCGCCCGGGTTGCGAAAGACCGAGCTGGAAATCTCCTCGACCAGCGGCAGGCACTGCTCGGCATCGATCGCCTTGCCCAGCCGGGCCTCGGCAAACATCGAGGTGACCTGGGCCTTGCTCTGGCGGTAGAGCGCCGCCGCCTGGCTGAGTTCTTCGCGCAGGCTGCGGGTGGCCGGTGGCGGCGGGCTGTCCGAGGGCGGCGAAGCGGCTGCGGTGGCCGCGTCGCAGGGCGACGGTCTGACCACCTGAGCCAGTGGTGCAGCGACACGCCGTGGCGCGGGCCGGTCATCCCCCGGCTCGGCCACATCCAGGCCCTTCTCGGGATCGATCCAGACCTCGCTGATGGCGCTGTTCTGCAGCTTCAGCAGATCCTCCCGGTCACGGATGACGAATTTGGTCTTCCAGAACGGGTGGTCGATCCACGCCCCCTCCAGCGCATGCAGGTGCATGCCCAGGCGGACTTGAGAGACGGGGATCTTCTTGAGCATGGCGTGGCGTGGGCGAGCACGGGCCCTGCACGTGCGGCACGCGCCCCAGCCCGGATCAGGGTCGACTGTGCCAGCCCGGCCTGCGCTGGAAGGCCGGAAATGCGGTCGCATTCCCCGCGCTTTCGCCCTTGCGGCCCCGGTGTGCCGTCCCCTTAGGGCACGCATATACTGATTCGTCCACCCCAGACAGCGGCCCATGAAATTCCAAGGCACCGAGAACTACGTCGCGACCGATGACCTGATGCTGGCAGTCAATGCCGCGATCACGCTGCAGCGCCCGCTGCTGGTCAAGGGCGAACCCGGCACCGGCAAGACCATGCTGGCCGAGGAGGCCGCCCGCGCGCTGGGCCTGCCGCTGCTGGAGTGGCACATCAAGAGCACCACCAAGGCCCACCAGGGTCTCTACGAGTACGACGCGGTGAGTCGCCTGCGCGACAGCCAGTTGGCCGACGCCGAGAGCGCCGAAAAGGTGCGCGACATCCGCAACTACATCGTCAAGGGCACGCTGTGGCAGGCCTTTGAGTCGGAGACCCCGGTGGCGCTGCTGATCGACGAGATCGACAAGGCCGACATCGAGTTTCCGAACGACCTGCTGCGCGAACTCGACCGCATGGAGTTCCACTGCTACGAGACGCGCCAGACCATTCGCGCCAAGCATCGGCCGCTGGTCTTCATCACCTCGAACAACGAGAAGGAACTGCCCGACGCCTTCCTGCGCCGCTGCTTCTTCCACTACATCAAGTTCCCCGACGCCGACACGATGAAGAAGATCGTCGAGGTGCACTTCCCCGGCCTGAAGCAGGAACTGCTGGGCGCAGCCATGAAGAGCTTCTACGACGTGCGCAACCTGCCGGGCCTGAAGAAGAAGCCCAGCACCAGCGAGCTGATCGACTGGCTCAAGCTGCTGGTGGCCGAGGACATCCCGGCCGAGGTGCTGCGCAGCGGCGACGAAAAGGTGGTGCATTCTTCTTTATGAAAAAAAGCACGCACGGAAACTCGTCTCGCTCGATCCAAACCATGCGACTGGTGGCAGAAACCTTTTGCATTACATTGCCTTACGCA
>JAFLDI010000175.1 GCA_017302485.1 Burkholderiales bacterium
CAGGTGCAGGTGCACGCCGGTGCGGGCGATGCGCTCGCCCCAGTAGCGAAGCGTCTCGTGGAACTCCTCCTTGCCGGGCACACGCTTGGCCAGGTTGAGCTGGCCGCCGATCTCCGGGCCGGCGTCGATCAGATGCACCGTGTGGCCGCGTTCAGCCAGCGTGGTGGCGGCGGCCAGGCCGGCCGGGCCGGCGCCCACCACGGCCACGGTCTTGCGCGCGGCGGCCGGGGTGATCAGGATCTCGGTCTCCCTGCAGGCGCGCGGGTTGACCAGACAGCTCGAGAGCTTGTTGTCGAACACATGGTCCAGGCAGGCCTGGTTGCAGGCGATGCAGGTGTTGATCTCGCGCGCGCGGCCTTCGCGCGCCTTTTTCACGAAATGCGCATCGGCCAGCAGCGGCCGCGCCATCGAGACCATGTCGGCATAGCCTTCTGCCAGCAGGGTGTCGGCCAGCTCGGGCGTGTTGATGCGGTTGCTGGTGATCAGCGGGATGCCCACCTCGGCCTTCATCTTCTTCGTCAGCCAGGCGAACGCAGCGCGCGGCACGCTGGTGGCGATGGTGGGCACCCGGGCCTCGTGCCAGCCGATGCCGGTGTTGATGATGGTGGCGCCGGCCGCCTCGATCGCCTTGGCCAGCAGCACCACCTCGTCCCAGCTGGAGCCGCCGGGCACCAGGTCGATCATCGACAGCCGGTAGATCAGGATGAAGTCGGGGCCCACCGCCTCGCGGGTGCGGCGCACGATCTCCACCGGCAGGCGCATGCGGTTCTCGTAGGAGCCGCCCCAGCGGTCGTCGCGGTGGTTGGTGGCCGCGGCGATGAACTGGTTGATGAAGTAGCCCTCGCTGCCCATGATCTCGACACCGTCGTAGCCGGCATCGCGGGCCAGCGTGGCGCAGCGCACGAAGGCGCGGATCTGGCGCTCGATGCCGCGCTCGGACAGCTCGCGCGGACGGAAGGGCGAGATCGGGCTCTTGATCGCCGACGGCGCCACCGCCAGCGGCTGGTAGGCATAGCGGCCGGTGTGCAGGATCTGCAGCGCGATCTTGCCGCCGCGCTGGTGCACCGCCTCGGTCACCCCCTGGTGGCGACGCACCGCCCCGCGGGTGGCCAGCGTGCCTGCGAAGGGCTTGGCCCAGCCCTCGATGTTGGGCGCGAAGCCGCCGGTGACGATCAGGCCGACCTCGCCCTCGGCGCGCTCGGCGAAGTAGGCGGCCAGCTTGCTCAGGTCGCGGCCTTCTTCCAGGCCGGTGTGCATCGAGCCCATCAGCACGCGGTTCTTCAGCGTGGTGAAACCCAGGTCCAGGGGCTGCAGCAGGTGGGGGTAGAGGCTCATCGTCGGCGCGGTGGGGGGGAAGCGCCGATTGTGGTGGGCGTCGGGCCCGGGGCGTGTGGAGGTTTCGCCCTAAAGAGTGTCACCCCGGCGACGGCTGTGGGTCGGACTGCAGCGCCTGGTGCAGGCTCAGGTAGACCTTGCCATGCGCCCGATCGCTCCAGCCGGCGGCGCCCAGGCGGTCCATCACCGGGCCTTTCACCTCGGCCAGGTCCAGGCGCACGCCGCGCGCGTGCAGCGCCTCGTCCAGTGCCAGCAGCGCGGTCAGGCCGCTGAAGTCAATGGTGTTGACCGGCGACATCTGCAGCACCACGCGGCGCGTGTCACCGTCCAGTTGGTCCTGCACCAGGCTGCCCAGTTCGCGGGCATTGGTGAACAGCAGACTCTCGTCGATGCGCAGCGCCACCACGCCCTGCAGTTCCTCGGCGGTGTGGCGCTCGATGTTGCGGTAGTGCTCGGTGCCGGGCACGCGGCCGATGCGCGCCACGTGCGGGTCGGCGGTGCGCTGCAGCAGCAGCGCGGCCGACAGTGCCACGCCCACGCTCAGCGCCACTTCCATGCTGGCCAGCAGGGTCAGCGCCGCCACACCGGCCATGACCCAGAACTCCGCGTGGGCGAAGCGCCAGGCCAGACGGAAGGGGCCCAGGTCGAGCATCGACGAGGCGGCGACCAGGATGGTGGCGGCCAGCACGGCACGCGGCAGGTGGGCCAGCGGCTCGGCCAGGAGCACCGCACTGATGGCCATCAGCAGCCCGACCATCACGCCCACGCGCTTGCTGCGGGCGCCGGCATCGTAGGCCACGGCACTGCGCGACAGGCCGCCGCCCACCGGCATGCCGCCGGTCAGCGCGGCCACGATGTTGGAGGCCCCCAGGCCGGCCAGTTCGCGCCGCGGCACGATGTGCTGGCGGTTGCGTGCTGCCAGGCTGCTGACCACCGCCAGGTGCTCGACCGCGGCCAGCAGCGCGATCAACGACGCGGTGGGCAGCAGCAGCCGCCACAGGTGCAGGTCGAGCAGTGGCAGGCTGGCGTGGATGGCCAGCGCGGGCAAGGTGCCCACCGTGCGCACGCCCTGCTGGCCCAGGTTCCAGAGCAGGCTGGCGCCAATGGCCAGGGCCATGGCCAGCAAGGGGGCCAGGCGGCCCATCAGCCGCGGCATGGCGGGCCGGCGCGACAGCCACAGCAGCGCCAGCGTGGCCAGACCCACCGCCAGCGTCGGGCCGTTGACGATGTCGGCGGAGCCCAGCCAGCCCTGCAGCACCGAGGCCAGGCCGTTGCCAGCCGAACGGCTGCCCAGCAACACCGGCAACTGGGTGATGACGATGGTCAGCGCGGCGCCGGTCATGAACCCGTGCAGCACCGGCACGCTCAGCAACGCCACCAGGGCATCCAGGCGCAGCAGGGCGCCCAGCGCCAGCACGGCGCCGATCTCCAGGGCCAGCACGCCCGCCAGCGCCACCACCGGGGTGCCGGCAGGCGCGACTGCCATCGCATGGTGCAGGCCCTGGGCTGTCATCAGCGACAGCACCGCGCCAGGCCCCATGACGCTGAAGGGGCTGGTGCCGACGATGGCATAGGCCATGGCCGGCACGATGCTGGCGGCCAGACCCAGCTCGGCGGGCAGGCCGGCCAGCAACGCATACGCCAGGCTCTGCGGGATCAGCAGCAGCGTGATGATGCTGGCGGCGATCGCATCGTCACGCCAGGAGGCCGGCTGGATCGGCGGCGACAACAAGGTCTCAGGCCGGCTCGGGCAGCGCGATGCTGTCGTCGGTGCTGAACTGGTAGTCGCGGAACACGTGCGCGGCGTCGAGCAGCTGATAGCTGCCATCGGGCGTGCGGTGGGTGGTGTCCTTCAGGCGCCAGGTCAACTGGCCGCAGGTCCAGATCTCGAAGTTGCGCATGTGCGTGCACAGGCAGGTCTTGTCCTGCACCGACACCCGCTTGGCATCGGGGTGGGCCGCAACCTCGCGGTTCCAGGCCTCGATGTAGGCGCACTTGCCGCCTGCATCAAGCAGGTATCCGTAGGCCTCGCAGTTCGGCCGGATGCCATCACCGATGCCCGGGCTGGACTTGATCATGCGCATCGGGTAGCCGGTGGGCGAGATCTGGTTGACCTCGATGTCGTCCTCGCCGGCCTTGAAGTACTCCTGCTTGACTTCGTCGGGCAGGCCGCACTCCCGGGTGACGGTGAAGCGCGTGGCCACCTGAACGCCGGCTCCGCCCTGCTCGAGGAAGCGCACCGCATCAGAGCCGGTGAAGATGCCGCCGGCGGGCAGCACCGGAATGTCCAGATGCTCGTTCTTCAGGTACTGCAGCACCTCCGTCACGATGGTGGCCAGGTCGTACTCGGCCCAGTCCATGCCGAAGCCCAGGTGGCCGCCGGCCAGCGGGCCCTCGACGACGATGTAGTCGGGCAGGCGGTTCAGGCGGGCGTTCTTCTTGAGAAACAGCTGCAGCGCGCGCACCGACGAGACGATGATCCCCAGCTGGGCGTCGCGAAAGCGCGGATGGTCCTCGATCAGCGCGAACGAACCCAGGTGCAGGCCGGCGGCCAGTGTGATGCCGTCAATGCCGGCATCCAGCGCGGTGCTCATGCGCACCTTGAGCGTCTCCTTGGGGGCGTTCATCGTCAGCTTTTCCATGCAGTTGATGAACACCATGCCCGGGCCGGTCTTGCGCGACATGGTCGATTCGACGTGCAGCCGGGTGGCTTCGGCCAGGTGGCCCAGGTTGAACTTGACGTCGGACTTGTCGCTGTTCTCGGCGTTGTACTTGTACTGGGCCATCTTGGCCTTGACGTACTTGGTCTGGTAGCGCCGGTCCGACACGGTCTTGATCATCGCATCCGAGATGTGGCCGACGCCGCCCAGCCTTGCGGCTTCCAGGGCCAGATCAGAGGTGGAGATGTCCACGCCCATGCCACCGATCATGATAGGCACCAGTTCATGGCGGCCCAGGCGCAGGCGGAAGTCGTCCAGTCTCTTCATGGGGGTCTCAGGTTGGCAACTAGAGTCCGCACCCAAACGGCGGACCACCCCGTATGTTAAGTGCTGGGCATTCCGCGTCGCCGGTGGGGGAACCGATAATCGGGTCCATGAGCGATTCCCCTGACGCGGATCAGCGCCTGATGGCGCTGGAAGTCAAGATCAGCTACCTGGAAGACCTGACCGACACGCTGAACGCGATGGTGGCACGCCAGCAGCAGCAGATCGAGTGGCTGGCGCGCGAACTGGTGCAGCAGCGGCGTTCGACGGGCGATGCCGCCACGCCCGGCAGTGGGCTGCTCGACGAGCGCCCACCGCATTACTGAGGGCGCCAGGTCAGGCGGCGGTGCCGGCTCGCACCGTGAGCCAGGGGGCGACTCGCCTGAGCAGCTCGTCCATCCCGAAGGGCTTGGCGAGGTGATCGTCCATGCCTGCATGGCGCGACAGCTGCTCGTGCTCCATGGCACTGTTCGCACTGACGCCGATGATCGGCACGCGCGGCGTGCCGAGACGGGCTTCGCGCTCGCGCCAGCGGCGGGTGGCCTCGTAGCCGTCCAGTGCCGGCATCTGGCCATCCATCAGCACCAGACCGATGCCGCCCTTGTGCAGCGCGTCCAGGGCCTGCAGCCCGTCCTCGGCCTCTATCACCTCCAGGCCACCTCGCGCCAGCATCTCGACGGCGACCAGGCGGTTCTGGGCGTCGTCGTCGACGACCAGCACGGTGCCGCGCAAGGGGCCGTTGGCGTCCGGCTGCGCCGGCGCACGCCACACCTCAGGCAGCGATGCCTTGGCCAGCGGCAGTCGCGCCGAGAATCGACTGCCGCGCCCGAGCACGCTGTCCACCTGCAGGTCGCCGCCCATCTGCCGCGCCAGTCGCTGCGCGATGGTCAGTCCCAGGCCGGCGCCGGTGGCGGCACGTTGCGGGCCGTGGTCCACCTGGAAGAAGGGCTCGAAGACCATGGCGGCGTCCGCGGATGAGAGGCCGGGGCCTGTGTCCGACACAGTGATCGACAGGCCCAGGTCATCGGACCAGTCCAGGCCCAGACCGATCCGACCCCGGGGCGTGAAGCGCACGGCATTGGACAGCAGGGCGTCCAGCAACTGGCCCAGGCGCGCTGCGTCCGCCTGGACGGCAGCGGGGACCGCCGGCGACACGACCAGATCGATCTCCAGTCCCTTGGCCTGTGCTGCCGGGGCATGCGCCTGCACCCGCGCGCTGGCCCAGTCTGCCAGCGACAGTGGCGTCGGCAACAAGCGCGGCGGAGCGCTGTCGAGCGCATTGAACTCCAGCACTTCAGTCAACGAGTGCATCAAGCCGGCGCTGGAATGGCGGGCCGCCTCCAGGATGCGGGTCTGCCGATCGGTCAGCGGTTCGCGGGCCAGCAGATCCAGCGCGCCGATGGTGCCGCTCATCGGCCGCCGGATCTCGTGCGTCATGGTCTCCAGGAAGCGCGCACGCGCCGCAGCGTTGCGCTCGAGCTGCCGGTTGGCGGCCGCCAACTGCTCGTTGACGGCGGCCGTCTCCAGGCTCTGCTTCAAGGCCTGCAGCGTGGTGCGCCGAAAATGATTGGCACCGCGCATCAGTGCGGCGAACAGGACTGCGGTCCCGACGACCACCTCCAGCAGGGGCTCCGGCTGCGACCACAGAGCCACACCGATCAGCGAGGCTGCAGCGGGGATCGCCAGCCACTCGAATGAACGGCCGATCAGTGACATGTAGAACGAGGCCACACAGGTCGCGCCGAGCAGGATGCCCATGTGCAGCGTGGCCTGGTGAACGCTCAACTGCGGCATCAGCCAGACGGTGGCTGCGCTCCACATCAGGCCACTGAGGGCGGCGTTGGCCTGCACCTGCCGCTCGGCGCTGAGCAGGGTGTCGGGGTCCAGGGGGCGGTCGCGGTCGATCCAGTGCATGAACCACAGCCGCCAGAGTCCGCTGGCCAGGGCGATGGCGATCACCGGCATCGCCGGCCAGACCGGGTCGAGTGACCAGGCTGGCGCCAGCATCACGGCCACCGCCAGCCACAGCATCGGGACACTGGCGCGGGCGCCGGTGACGGAGAAACGCAAGGCACCTCGGCGAAGCTCGAGGTCGATGTCAGGCGGGCTCAAGAAGCAGGCAGGAGACGGTCAGGCAGAGTCATCGGATTATCCGCAGGGGCGCTGTTCAAGCCATCCCACGAACCACCGCAAACTCAGGGCCGCTGGCGGTAGAACCGCATCGGCTCGCCGTCTGGCAGCCGCATCTGGCGGGACTTGTTCACGACCGAGCGCTGCATCCGACCGACCACATGCATCTCGCAGGGCTTGCAATCGAAACGCAGGCTGAGGATCTCGTCGCCGTGCTGGATGGTCAGCGGCTCGGCTCGCACGGTGCCCTGCACACCGGTCACGCCTTTGGCCTGCTTCGGGCACAGGCTCAGCGAGAAACGCACGCAGTGTTTGGTGATCATCAGGCTGGCGTCGCCCAGTTCCTGATGGCTCTCGTAGGCGGCACCCACCACCTGCACACCGTGGCGCACATAGAAGTCGTGCGCCCTGTGGTTGTAGACATTGGCCAGGTAGGTCAGGGTGTCCTCGGGGTAGGCCGCAGGGGGGTGCTGCTCGGGGCGGCGCTGCGGGCGCT
>JAFLDI010000176.1 GCA_017302485.1 Burkholderiales bacterium
GGCCAGGGCGCCGCTCAGCGGCCCGGCCAGCGCCAGCAGCAGCCCGGCCTGGCGCCAGTGTCGTATGGGCATCACCAGTCCTTCGGGCAGCCGCTGCAGCCACCCATCTCGGCATCGGGGAAGATCGTGAACTTCAGGTGGTTGTCCTGGAACACGGCGTCGCGCAGGTTGGCGGTCACGAACTTGGCCTCCTGCAACTCGGCCCGCACCAGGCGCGCACCGACGAACTGGGTCATGTTGAGGCGGGCGGCCTCGAAGTCCGTCTGGGTGCAGTCGGTGCCGCTGAGGTCGGCGCGAAACAGCCGGGCCTGCTGCAGCTTCGCCCGGACCAGCCGGGCGCCGCGCATCGACACCCCCGGCGCATTCAGCGCAAAGGCGCTGGCGCCGCTGAGGTCGGCCCGGTCCAGAAAGGCCCCGGCCAAGTTGGCCGAGCGCAGATCCGCTCCGCGCAGATCGGCGCCGGTGAAATCGACGCCACGCAGGTCCAGGCCGACCAGATCGGCGCCGCGCAGGTCGGCACCCGGGCACTGGGCATAGGGCCAGAGGTGGCAGCCGTTGACCACCTTCACCGTCTGGGCCGGGGCCGAGGCGGTGAAGGCGGTGGCCCAGGCCACCACCAGGGCCCGCGTCAGGGCCGGCGCGCTCACCGCTTGGGCAGCTTGAAGACCCAGTAGCTGCCGCCCTGGGTGACCTGCCGGGTCAGGTCGGCCATGTCGCCGCCCCACAGCGGCACGGCGCCGCCGTAGCCGCTGGACAGGCCCAGGTACTGCTCGCCGTCCTGCTCCCAGGTGATGGGCACGCTGACCACGCCCGAGCCGGTCTGGAAGTGCCACAGCTCCTCGCCGGTCTTCGCGTCGAAGGCCTTGACGTAGCCGTCGGAGGTGCCGGTGATCAGCAGGCCGCCGGCCGTGGTCAGCGTGCCGGCCCACAGCGGGAACTTCTCTTTCTTCTGCCAGACGATCTTGCCGTTCTTCGGGTCGATCGCGCGCAGGATGCCGACGTGGTCGTCGTACAGGCGCTTGATGCGGAAGCCCTGGCCCAGGTAGGCGCTGCCGGCCTTGTAGGTGACGTTTTCGGTCCAGTAGTCCATCGCCCAGTGGTTGCCAGGGATGTAGAACAGGCCCGTGTCGGGCGAGTAGGACATCGGCATCCAGTTCGTGCCACCCAGGAATGGCGGCGAGACGAAGACCGACTTGCCCTTTTCGGCGCCGGCCTCAGGCATGGGCGGGCGGTTGCCTCGCTCGATCGGTTTGCCCGACTTCAGATCGAAGCCGCTGGCCCAGGTGATGCCTTCGACGAAGGGCCAGGCGCCGATCAGACCGGTGGGCTTGCCGGCCATGCCGGCGCCGTTGGCCAGGCGCTCGCGGTCGGTGACGAAGAAGAAGCCGTTGCGGTCGGCGTGCGCGCTGGCCTTGACCAGCTTGCCGTCCTGGTTCTTGTACTCGAACAGCAGCACCGAGTTGTTGCCGCTGAAGTCCCAGGCGTCGTTGGGCGTGTGCTGGAAGAAGCCCTTGATGTCGCCGGTGGACGCGTCGACATAGGCCTGGCCGCTGGTGAACAGGCTGTCCCAGTTGCGCGGGTCGTCGCCCTCCTTGGTGCGCTTCCAGGTGTTCCAGGGCGCCGGGTTGCCGGTGCCGATGACCACGGTGTTGGTCTCGACGTCGAAGGTGGCGGTCTGCCACGGGGCGCCGCCGCCCTGGTGCCAGGCCTCGACCAGCTTGCCGTCCTTGTCACGCGGCCAGCTGGGCGCCTTGGGGTCGCCCGAATAGGTGCTGTCCTGACCGTTCAGTCGACCGCGATGACCCTCGACCATCGGCCGCGCCCAGACCTCGGCGCCGGTGTCAGGGTCGCGGGCGAACAGCCAGCCCACGACGCCGAACTCGTCGCCCGAACTGCCGTGCACCAGCAGCACCTTGCCGCTCTTGTTGTCCTTGACGATGAAGGGTGCGCCGGTCATGGTGTAGCCCACCTTGTGGTCGGCGAACTTCTCGTTCCACACCACCTTGCCGGTGTCCTTGTCGAGCGCCAGCATGCGCGCATCGAGCGTGCCGAAGTAGACCTTGTTGCCGTAGATCGCCGGGCCGCGGTTGACCACATCGCAGCAGGGCCGGATATCGTCGGGCAGGCGATGCTCGTAGGCCCAGAGCTGCTTGCCAGTCTTGGCGTCGAGCGCATAGAAGCGCGAGTACGAGGCGGTGACGTAGATCACGCCGTCATGCACCAGTGCCTGCGCCTCCTGGCCGCGCTGCTTCTCGCCGCCGAAGCTGAAGCTCCAGGCCGGCACCAGGTTCTGCACCGTCTTGGTGTTGATCTGCTTGGCCGGGCTGTGCCGCTGCGCCTTCAGGCCCAGACCGTAGCTGAGCACGTCGCCGGCGGTGGCGTGGTCGTTGGCGATGTCGTCCCAGCTCACCGACTTGCTGGCCAGCGACGGCGTCGCCGCCAGGCCGGCCAGTGCCAGCGCGATCAGGGTCGGGGTGAAACGGGGCTGGCGCAGGCGGGCGTCGCGCAGGGGCACTGGGGTCATCGGGGTCTCCTTATCGTGGGTCATCGCAGGCTGGCGGGATGCCAGTGAGCGGGGCGCAGTCTAGGAATCCGAGGACCCGCTGGCGCGGGAGCCATTCCTCGCAACGGCGGGACTCTTTCCCGGGTACAGCGGGTGTTTC
Source organism: Burkholderiales bacterium (assembly GCA_017302485.1). GTDB lineage: Bacteria > Pseudomonadota > Gammaproteobacteria > Burkholderiales > Burkholderiaceae_C > Ideonella. The sequence continues at coordinate 2,664 of JAFLDI010000176.1, forward strand.
AGGACCGCGCTTTGCAGTACACACAAGGCGTTGCGCCGTGGAGCATCGGACCCTGCGGCCGCTGGAAAACCCTTTGCCGAACGACGACTGCGATGAACCTGGACCCCGGGCCAACCATGATCCGCGTGCTGCTGCTGGATGACCATGCGGTGGTGCGCGACGGCTACCGGCGCTGGATCGGCAGCGAGCCCGACATGGAGGTGGTCGCCGAGGCCGCCACCTCGGCCCAGGCCTGCGAGGCGCTGCGCCATCATGAGGTGGATGTGGCGGTGGTCGACCTCAGCCTCAAGGGCGACAGCGGCATGGAGGCGATCCGCCGCCTGCGCGCGCGCGATGAACGGCTGCGCATCCTGGTGTTCACGATGCACGACCAGCCGACCTTCATGTTGCAGGCCATGCGCCTGGGTGTGCAGGGCTACCTGACCAAGGACTGCGACCCCGAGTCGGTGATCGGGGCGCTGCGTCGCATTGCGGCGGGCCAGCGGGTCTTCAACGCCGAGGTGGCCCAGGCCAGCCTGAACCAGGTCGATGCCGGGCTCGACCCCTTCAGCCACCTCACGCCGCGCGAGTTCGAGGTGCTGCGCCTGGCCACCAGCGGCCTGGACCACGAGGCCATCGCCCGCTCGCTGCACATCAGCGAGAAGACCGTCTACAACACCATGTCCCGGGTGCGCCAGAAGCTCGACGAGCGCAACGACTTCCGGCTGATGCGGCTGGCCACCGAGCGCGGCCTGACCGACCCGTGATGGGCCGGCCGCCGCTGCACGCGCCGCTCAGAACTGCCAGCGCACCCCCACCTGGAACGCACGCGGCGCACCAGGTGCGACGAACAGAGCCTCGGTCTCTTCGCCCACATACTGGCCCTGCGCATCGAACTGCGTGGCGGCCAGCGCACCGAAGCTGGCATAGCGGCGGTTGAAGACGTTGGTGATGCGCCCGAACAGTTCCAGTCCCTTGAACTGGGCCGGCTTCCATGCGGTGCGCAGGTTCACCAATGCATAGCCGGGCAGGCTCAGATCGACCCGCTCGTCATCACCGTCCTCAAGCAGGCCATCCTCGTTGCCGGCCACGCTGCGCCCGGACAAGGCCTGCAGGTCGGCGCCCAGGCTCCAGCCGTTGCCCATGCGCCAGTCGGCGCTGAGCTTGAGCTGGTGGCGCGGCAGGCCGGCGATGCGGGTGCCCGGCGTGATCGTCACGTTGCGCTCGCCCATGCGCAGCACGCCGTGGGCCTGGTAGGTGGCTTCGAGGTGGCTGTAGGTCGCCCCCAGCTCCAGCGCGCCGAGCTTCCACTGGCCTTCGACATCCACGCCCTGGTGCCGGGTGCGCGGGAAGTTGGCGAAGTAGCCCAGCTGACCGGTCACGCTGGTGCTGCGGAACAGGATGTCATTGCGGTTGTCGTTGCGGAAGGCAGTGATGCTGCCCTTGAGGCCGCCGGGCAAATTGAAGCGCGCGCCGGCCTCGGCGCTGGTGGCGATCACCTGCTTCAAGTAGGGGTCGGCCTGCAGGCCGGCGGGCAGGCGGCAGGGTTCCTCGGGGTCGGCGCAGCCCAGCTCGATCACCGTGGGCACGCGGTTGTTGCGGGCCAGGTTGGCAAACACCGTCACCGCGGGGCTCAGCCGATGGGCGACGCCCAGCGCCGGGTTGACGCTGGTGTAGCGGAAGCGCTCATGCGGGTGGGACTCGAACTCGCCGGTGTCGTCGTCGACCGATGACAAGGTGTTGCCGACCTGGGCCCAATTGATGCGCACGGTGCCGGTCAGGTGGGTGTCCGGCGCGACCTGCCAGGTATCGCTGGCATAGACGCCGGCGCTGGTCGAGTGGCCGCTGACCTGCGCACTGAGTTCGGCGTCCTCACCGGCGATCGGCAGCACGCCGCGGCTGTCGTCGAAGACGCCGGCCTGTTCGGTCTGCTCATAGCGCACCGAGGCATGGTCCAGCGCGGCGCCCAGTTGCCACTGATGGGCGCTTTGCCGGCCGGACAGGGCCAGCGCCAGTCCAGCCGACTTCTGCCGCGTGGCCGTGCGGTTGAACGAGGCGTTGGGCTCGTCGTCCTCGGCCAGCGGCTGCACGCGTGCACGAGCTTCTTCGTCGTCGTCGCCATCGGCCTCGTCGCCGTTGATCGTCGTGCGACGCGAGTCACGCAGGTAGATCAGCGACTCCAGCGTGGTGTGCTCGTCCAGTTGGCGCCGCCACTGGCCGCTGAGCTGAAGCAGGCGGTTGCGTGTCAGATCGGGGTGGGTGTAGACGGCCGCGCGGTCGACACTGCCCAGGTCCGGCGTGCGGGCGCCGTCTTCATCCAGCGTGACCAGCGGCACCAGGCCATTGCCCACCAGACGGCTCTGGCCAGCCTGCAGGCTGAGCGTGATGTCATCGCGGCCCAGTTGCCGGCCGAGCTTGAACAAGCCATTGGCCAGGCGGCCGTCGGAGTGGTCGCGCCAGCCGGTCTCGTCGAACAGACCGATGCCCGCATAGTGGTGCCAGCCGTCGGCGTGGCTGGCACCGTGCGACAGCTCCAGCTTCTTGCGGCCGAAGCTGCCCAGTGAGGCCTCGCCGCGCAGGCCGGGCGCGGTCAGGCCGGTGGCGGTGGTCAGCGACAGCGCACCGCCCAGTGTATTCAGTCCGAACGCCGGGTTGGCACCGGGCACCAGGGACAGGCTGTGCAGCGCGAACTCTGGCACCATGTCCCAGTTGACGACGTCGCCGAAGGGCTCGTTGAAGCGCACACCGTCCACATAGACCGACACACCTTGTGCCGCGCCCAGGATGCCCGAGGCGCGGTAGCCGCGGAAGGTCAGGTCGCCCTGGAAGGGGCTGCCCTGGATGTCGTTGACCTGGGCGCCCGCCACGCGGCGCGACAGGAAGTCGGTGGCGTTGTCGGCCTGCGCGTCGTCCAGCGCGCCGCGGCGGACGACCTGGGTGCTGTAGGGCAGGGCGTTGCGGTCCACGCCCTGGCCGGGCAGCGGCGAGGTGCCCACCACCTCCACCTGCTGCGGTGTCGATTGCGCCATCAGCGGGCTGGCCGGGGCGAGCAGCGCAGCGCCGCACAGGGCCAGGCGCACGGACAATGCACAGCGGGTTTCAGAGGCGACCCTGCGAGGAACGGGCATGGAACTTGTCTCCTTGTTGGACTGACGTGATTGGACAGGCATGAAAGCAAGCCAGGTTCCCGAGATGCCGGGAAGACTTCCCGATCTGCCGCTGACGCTGCCGCGGCTGGTGATGCGGCGTGCCGCCTGGGTGGCCATCGCCGGGGTGCTGCTGTGGGCGGTGCTGGGACTGGCGCGCATGGCCTTTGATGTCGACGAGGAACTGGAGGGCGCCCGCTCGCTGGCCGGTCTGTTCGAGCGCCTGGCCAGTGCCAGTGCGACGGCGGACGCGCAGCGTGCAAGGCGGCTGCTGGCGCCCGGGCCCGATGACGGCCCGACCCGCCATCTGCAGCTTCGGGTCACCGATGCGACGGGCGCCACGCTGCTGCTGGCCGAGCCTGAGGAACAGCTGCCTGCGCTGGTCCAGCAGATGCTGTCGGCCAGCGAAGCCGTCTTCGGTGACACGCCCTCGTTCACCGTGGCCTGGATCCAGCAGCGGCCGCAAGGCGATGCCTGGCATGTGGCGTTGACGGCGCGGCCGCAAAGCGAGCGGGTCGAGGCGCTGATCGGGCTGGGTGCCGATACGCTGCTGCTGGCCCTGGTGGTGCTGGGCATGCTGGCGGCCATCGGCTGGAACACGCGCCATGCCCTGGCTCCGTTGGCGCGCCTGGTGGCGGCGATCGGCGAGATGGGGGATGGCCAGGGCCGCCATCCTGGCGTCGGCCGGCTGCCGACCATGCCGGTGGCCGAGTTGGAAACCATCGCTGCAGCCCTGCGCGGGCTGGATGCAGACCTCGCCATCGCCCAGGCGCAGCGTCGCCAACTGGCGCGGCAGTTGCAGGTTCTGCAGGAGGAGGAGCGTCAGCGGTTGGCGCAGGAGCTGCACGACGAGTTCGGCCAGCATCTGACGGCGCTGCGCGCCAATGCGGCCTGGATGCAGCGCCGCCTGGTGGACCAGGGCGAGCTGGCCACCGTGGCCGGCGACATGGCCCTGCAGTGCGAGAGCATCCAGCAGGACGTGCGCGCGGTGCTGGCGCGCCTGCGACCGCCGGGCACTGATGACACCCCCACCCTGCTCAGCCTGGGCCACATGCTGGATGCGCTGCTGCGGGCCTGGCCGCGTGGCGCGGCCGATGCCACCCGCCTGAGCCTGGCGCTGCGGCTGGACGATGAGCATGGTCAGCGCCTGGACTGGGACGCCGCGGCCGACCGCGCGAAGCTCAGCCCCGACACCGCGAT
>JAFLDI010000177.1 GCA_017302485.1 Burkholderiales bacterium
CATCCCCTGGGGGTGTGGAAGAGAAGAAAACCCCAGAACCAACGCCCATCTCGGGCCGTCGGTCCCACCGCTCTTTCGGGGGCCTATCGGTGTTTCGCTGTTCGCCAGAGGCGAAGCAAATTGCGCACATGGATGATAGAAAACTCGACGCTCCAGCGCAAGCAGTCGGGCAGCGAAGTTCACCGCCGACATGCCGGGTGTTGCCCACCGCGCCGGCCGGCCGGTACGTCGCAGGCGCCGACCGGCCGGCGCCGTGGACAACCGCAGCGGCGACGTCGTATCCTGTTGTCGAGCCGCCACTGCACCTGCTCGTTCGCGAACGACAGCGCGTTGGCAGGGGGCAGCTGAGACGCCGCAGGCGTTATCGCAAGGGAGATGTGTCCATGGCAACGGGCGGACAGCGCAAGGGCCCGGACGAGCAGTCCGCACCCGATGCCCGGCGTGACGCACTCGCTGCGCTGCAACTCTGGCTGACCTTCGAGTACCTCAGCCCGCAGAAGCCACCTCAGCCCCAGTTGGACAAGGACGTTGGCGTGTGGGAGCTGCCGCCCGCCAAAGAGGGCGACGAGGACATGCCTTGGGTCGCTCCTGACAAGATCAAGGCGCTGGACAGATTGTTCAAGGGCAAACGGCGGTTCATGCTGTTCGGTGGGATCGTCAGCGGTCCGGAGTTGGTCGAAACCGCGCGCGACCTGCTGGGTGCCCCGCCCATGGACTTCAGTGAGCAGCGACAGCCCGCCAACGCGGCGTCTTTCGTGATCCCGCTCGATGCGCGAGGCCATGTGGCCGGGGACGTGTTTGTCAGCACAGTTCCATGGGCCATCGCGTGCATGCAAGCTGCGCGGCGCCAAGGCAGACGCTTTGACTTCTCAGGCTTCTTTGGCCCAGGTGGCGTGCAGGGACGGGTCAAACTGGCCGTGACCGATTTGCTGCGGACACGTCAGCTCATTCAGGACGAGGACGATGCGCCGTCCCCCGGTGCCGAAGCCGCATCGGAAACGAACGCGGAATCTGGCATCGACGCGACAGCGGACGACCAGGATCCCTCGCCAGACAGTGGAGACGCCGCTGCCGAGCGACCAGCGGTGCGGCCCATCGACGCCGCCGACGTTCATGCCATTGCTGACATCGTCTTTGCGTCCACGGGGTGGCGGCCGGTCCAATCTCAGCCTTGGATCATTCAAACGCTGCGCGCGTCGGCGAAGGACCAGGACAAGCGTCCCGACGATCCCCTCAACAGCTTCCACGCAGAGGAGCTGGAACGGGTGCAGGGCGACTACACCGCAGGTCGCTGCGGGGCGACCCTGATCCAGTATCTGGAGGCGCCGGTCCACCCAAACCGCTGCGACCTGGACAGCTCGCGCGAGCACCTCGTGAATGGCGTGCATCCTCAACGCATGCCCACGGCCTGTTGGCCCGGCGCGTTTCCGCTGGTCACGGCTCAGCAGTTCGCTGTCAACACCATCATGCGGGACCTGAAGGACGGCGGCCTCCTTTCGGTCAACGGGCCGCCGGGGACGGGCAAGACGACGCTGCTCAAGGATGTGCTGGCGGCCATCGTGTCTGATCGCGCTGATGCACTGATGACCTTCTCAAGCCCACTGGACGCTTTCGCGGCCAGGCTCAGTGTCGAGAACCATGCCTATCCGGTCTGGAGACTCGATGATCGGCTGCGTGGCTTCGGCGTTGTGGTGGCGTGCAACGCCAACGGCGCCGCCGAGAACATCAGCAAGGAGCTGCCCGGCCTGGGGGCGATCGACGGTTCGATGAACCTGGACTACTTCGCTGAGGTGGCTGATTCCTTGGGGCTGCCCCGAGACGCGACGCAGCGCCCGCTCAGGCGATGGGGCGCGGTGGCCGCTGTCCTCGGACGACAGGACAACCGGTTCGCATTCGCGACCGACTTCTGGGATGGTCGTCAGGATGAGCGTCGCAAGAAACCTGCGGACAAAAACGAAGCGGCACAGGACGATGAGCCCGAAGAGCCGCCCGATCCGCTGCGACTGTTCACGCTGCAGGAGTGGGTCGACGCCTTCGGCGGGACCGTCCCCTCGTGGTCCGACGCCAAAGCGCAGTACGCCAAGGCGCGCCAGAACGCCTGCGCCGCGTTGGCGCGAACTGCTCATCTGGCCGATGTGTTGGCGGCGACCGAAGTACTTCCGAAGCGGCTGGAAGAACAACAGGAGCGCCATCGGGAGCTCACCCGCAGACAGTCCGAGTTGGCCCATCAAGTGGCGGATGCCCAGGCCGAGGTGGCCACTGCCAGCGGCGATGTTCAGCGCACCGAGACGGTTCTTGTCGCACTGCTTCGGCTGGTGCGGCAACAGGACGCCCTTCGGTCTGCGCAGGACCGAGTCGACCAGCTTCACCAACAGGCGCCCCGCAGGACGCTTGAGGCCTTGGACGACAGCGTCGCCAAGGAGGAACTGGCGCGAGCACGAATCCAAGAAGATCTCCAGGCACACGCGTCCATGAAGCCCGGTGCCATCGCGGCCTTCTTCTGGCGAGGCAGGCAGCACCGCTGGGAATCGCGACAGGACGCATTGACTGCCGACCTGGACCACCGCCGTCGGCCGCTGGAACAGCTGGAAGAAGACCGCGCCGGTCTGATGCATTGGCAGCGCGAGCTGCGGGTGGTGACGGACCAGCTGACCGCAGCCCAGCACCAACTGGGTGTCGCACACGCCGCAGCGCGGTCGGCGTGCCGCGACACCATCGTGTCAACCCATGAGGCCAAGGCTCAATACAACGAGGCCAAGGCCCGGCTGGAACGGTCCTCGCAGGCCCTGGACGTCCTTCGGTCAAGGGCCGAGAAGACCACGGAAGCGCTCGACTCTGTCGCAGCTCAGCTGAAAGCGGACCGCGTGGCCCTGTCCGCCCATCGGGACGCGCTGGCTGCGGCGGGATGCTTCGACCAGGACGCCGCCGCCTGGCGTCTCCATGAGGCCCCCAGAGACGAACTGCACCGCACGGCACCCTACCAATCCGGGACCGAGTTGTTCCACGCCCGGCGCGCACTGTTCGCCGCGGCCCTGGACTTGCACAAGGCCTTCATCGTGCATGCGTGGCGTAAGCTGAAGCCGACGCTCTATGGTTCGATGGGGCTGATCAGTGGCCGCATTGGCGCCCATCAGGTGCACGGTGGACCGATGCCTTTGTGGGATACCTTGTTCCTGGTGGTGCCTCTGGTCTCAACCACCTTGGCCGCTTGTGCACGACTGTTCCGCGGGGTTGGCAGGGAGCAGTTGGCCTGGCTGTTGATTGATGAAGCGGGCCAGGCCGCGCCACAGCACTGCGTTGGGGCATTGTGGCGAGCCCGGCGTGCCGTCGTCGTCGGCGATCCGCGGCAGTTGGAGCCGATTGTGGGGACGCCGGTCGAGTTGGCCGACCCCTTGCGCGAACGGTGCGGGGCCCATCAGCGCTACATGCCGCCGACTGCATCGGCCCAGACCCTGGCAGACCGGTCCAACCAGTACGGGATGTACCTGCAAGACGACGGCCTTGGCGAGCCACTGTGGCTGGGCGCGCCCTTGCTGGTCCATCGCCGCTGCATTGAGCCGATGTTCTCCATCTCCAATGCCATCGCCTATGACAACAAGATGGTGTACGGCGCCGGCGTTGATCATCCTGACCACGATGCGCCGACCAGCCAATGGCTGGATGCCTCGTCTGAGGGCCATGACGGGCACTGGGTTGCGGGGCAGGCGGCGCGTGCTTTGCAAGCCATGCGCAAGCTGGTCGGGCGCCAACCCCGCGACGCAGATGGCAAGCCGCGCGCGTTCGTGATCACGCCCTATGTCGTCGTGGCCCGCAAGATGGTGGCCTTGCTGGCCAAGGAGTACGGCCGGGATGTTGCGGCCGAGATGTGCGGGACGGTCCATACCTTCCAAGGCAAGGAAGCCGACTATGTCGTGCTTCTGCTGGGCGGTGATCCCCACAAGCCGGGCGCGATCTCGCACTACGCAGGCAAGAACCCCCAACTCCTCAATGTGGCGGTAACCCGCGCCCGCAAGCGCCTGTATGTTCTGGGTGACCGGGCGTTCTGGACCGGCGCCGGCGACATGCATGGTTACTTCCGGCGCATGGGACGGGTGCTGGACGAGCATCTTCGTTCCCACAGGAACCGATCAGCCGGCCAACCTCCTGCGGATGACCCCGCACTGGACCCAACTGGCCAGTGTTCCTAGTCGTTCGATGGATGGGAAGAGGTGTGGCTATCTCGGATCGGCACCGCGGTGCTACGAGTCAAGCTATTCGAACATGCCTATCCATCGAGGAGCGCAATAGGGCAGACGATTGCTATCGTCTACACCTCGGATGTTGTCCACCGCGCCGGCCGGCCGGTACGTCGCAGGCGCCGACCGGCCGGCACCGTGGACAACGGCAGTGCCGACCACGGACGCAGAGGCCCTCGCAGCCCTTTTCCACCCCTTTCGCGGCCCTGTGCTTCGCGCCGCCGGTTGAACTGTCCAATCGCTGGTGGACACTTCGACAAGGCCACCGCCCCGCGGGTGGCACCGCCGCCCATTGCTAGACTGACCCGCTTGCACACCGACGCCGGCCGACCAAGAACAAGCCCGAATGATCGACGACCTGAAGAAGACCCTCTGGGCCACCGCCGACAAGCTGCGCGCCAACATGGACGCGGCCGAGTACAAGCACCTGGTGCTGGGCCTGATCTTCCTGAAGTACATCTCCGACACCTTCCAGGCCCGTCGCACCGAACTGACGCTGCGATTTGCCAACCCGGCCGACGAGTACCACCTGGACGGTGCCACGCCCGAAGACATCGCCGCCGAGCTGGAAGACCGCGACTACTACCGCGAGGCCAACGTCTTCTGGGTGCCCGAGGCGGCGCGCTGGGAGGCCATCCGCGCCGCGGCCAAGCAGACCGACATCGGCAAGCGTATTGACGACGCGCTGAGCTTGATCGAGGCCGAGAACCCCAAGCTCAAGGGCATCCTCGACAAGCGCTTCGCCCGCGCCCAGCTTCCCGACGGCAAGCTGGGTGAGCTGGTGGACCTGATCTCCACCATCGGCTTTGGCGAGAGCGCCGCCACAGCACGCGACGTGCTGGGCCAGGTCTACGAATACTTCCTGGGCATGTTCGCCAGCGCCGAGGGCAAGCGCGGCGGCCAGTTCTACACGCCGCGCAGCATCGTCAAGACGCTGGTGGCCGTGCTGGCACCGCACCATGGCAAGGTGTACGACCCCTGCTGCGGCAGCGGCGGTATGTTCGTGCAAAGCGAAGAGTTCATCGTCAGCCACGGCGGCCGGCTGGGGGACGTGGCCATCTTCGGCCAGGAGGCCAACCCTACCACCTGGCGCCTGGCCGCGATGAACCTGGCCATCCGCGGCATCGACTTCAACCTCGGCCGCGAGCCGGCCGACACCTTCACGAAGAACCAGTTCCCCGACCTGCGCGCCGACTTCATCCTGGCCAACCCGCCGTTCAACATCAGCGACTGGTGGCATGCCAGCCTGACGGGCGACGCTCGCTGGGAGTACGGCGACCCGCCCCAGGGCAACGCCAACTACGCCTGGCTGCAGCACATGCTGTGGCACTTGAAGCCCGGCGGCCGCGCCGGCATCGTGCTGGCCAACGGCAGCATGAGCAGCAGCCAGAACAACGAAGGCCAGATCCGCGCGGCGATGGTCGATGCCGATGTGGTGGAGGTGATGATCGCGCTGCCGGGGCAGCTGTTCTTCAACACGCAGATCCCGGCCTGCTTGTGGTTCCTGGTGAAGGACAAGCGGCAACGCCAGGGCGAGGTGTTGTTCATCGACGCACGCAAATTGGCCACGATGATCAGCCGGGTGCAGTGCGAGCTGAAGGATGAGGTGATCGAGCGCATCGCCGGCACGGTGGCGGCGTGGCGCGGTGATGTGGGCGCGGGTGAGTACGTTGACACGCCAGGCTACTGCCGCAGCGTCACGCTGGCAGAGATCGCCGAGCACGGGCATGTGCTGACGCCGGGGCGCTACGTGGGCGCCGAAGCCGTCGAGGACGACGGCGAGGGCTTCGAGGCCAAGATGCAGGCGCTGACCGAGAAGCTGGGGGAGCAGATGGCGAAGGGGGCTGAATTGGATTCGTTGATTCGCCGCAAGCTGGGCGGACTCGGCCATGAGTTCTGAATGGGTCGAGCGCACCCTTGGCGAGTTCGTTCGGCTTCAGAGAGGCCACGACCTCACTGCGGCGGAGCAGCGATCCGGCGCTGTGCCAGTCATGGGGTCAGCCGGAGCCAATGGCACCCATGACCAAGCGTTGGCAAAAGGGCCCGGCGTGGTGATTGGCCGGAGCGGGGCGTCGATCGGCCGTGTTCACTTTGCTGAGGTTGACTACTGGCCACACAACACATGCCTCTATGTCACCGACTTTCTCGGCAACAACGAGCGGTTTGCGTACTACCTGCTCCAGACCTTGAATCTTGCTGCGCTCAACTCCGGCAGCGCGCAGCCGTCATTGAATCGGAACTTCGTCTACTCGATTCGACTGCGAGTGCCCGGTCGGCGCGAGCAGGATTCAATCGTTGAGGTTTTGAATGCGCTTGATGACCGCATCGCCCTCCTGCGCGAAACCAACGCCACCCTCGAAGCCGTCGCGCAGGCGCTGTTCAAGTCGTGGTTCGTCGACTTCGATCCCGTTCGCGCCAAGAGCCAAGGCCTCGCGCCGGCCGGCATGGACGAAGCCACGGCTGCATTGTTTCCGGATGCGTTTGAGGAGTCAGCGCTCGGCCCAGTACCGCGTGGGTGGCGGATTCTTCGAGTGGAAGACCTTGCTGAGCGAATTGGAATGGGACCCTTTGGCTCAAACATCAAGGTCGAGACGTTTGTCGAATCGGGCATCCCAGTACTGAAGGGCCTGTCTGAATTTTTGTGTTTGAGGCTCTGTGTCGTGCCTGGCGACGCAGACAGGCACATGCCGCATATTACGCGGCGGGTCGGGTGAAGCGCTCACCGTAGGCGATGGCGAATTGGTTCATCG
>JAFLDI010000178.1 GCA_017302485.1 Burkholderiales bacterium
CCGCGGGGCCGGTGGGCGCCGACTCACCCCAGCGGCCCACCAGCGGCACGCCGTCGCCGGGCTGCTCGGCCAGGCGGCTGAAGTCGATCGTGCGGCCGTCAATGCGCGGCGGCGTGCCGGTCTTCAGCCGGCCCTGCGGCAGCTTCAGCTCCTTGAGCCGGGCCGACAGGCGCACGGCAGGCGGGTCACCGGCACGGCCGCCGGCATGGTGGGCCAGGCCGACGTGGATCTTGCCGTCCAGGAAGGTGCCAGCGGTCAGCACCACGGCCCGGCCTCGGAAGGTGATGCCCAGCTGGGTGACGGCGCCCGCCACACGGTTGCCCTCGACCACCAGGTCGTCCACCGCCTGCTGGAAGACCGTCAGGTTCGGCTGGTTCTCCAGACGGCGGCGGATCGCGGCCTTGTAGAGGATGCGGTCGGCCTGGGCGCGGGTGGCGCGCACGGCCGGGCCCTTGCTGCCATTGAGGATGCGGAACTGGATGCCGCCTTCATCGGTGGCCAGCGCCATCGCGCCGCCCAGCGCGTCGACCTCCTTGACCAGATGGCCCTTGCCAATGCCGCCGATCGACGGGTTGCAGCTCATCTGGCCCAGCGTCTCGATGTTGTGGCTCAGCAGCAGCGTGGCCGCGCCCATGCGGGCGGCGGCCAGCGCGGCCTCGGTGCCGGCGTGGCCGCCACCGACGACGATGACGTCGAATTCCTGGGGGTAGATCATGGGCGCGCACGGGGCCGGCGCCTGCGGCGTCACGCGCGCAGGCTGGCCGGCAGCTGGGGAATCCAGGATTTTAGGCGCCCGGGGGAGCGACGTGCATGCCGCGCTGCGGACAGGGACAATCAACGCATGGACTGCCGCCCCCATTGCGCTGCCTGCTGCATCGCGCCATCGATCAGCAGCCCCATCCCCGGTATGCCGCAGGGCAAGCCTGCGGGGGTGCGCTGCCTGCAACTCGACGAGGCCGACCGCTGCCGCCTCTTCGGCGATCCGCGGCGGCCGGCTGTGTGTGCGTCACTGCAGCCATCCGAGGACATGTGCGGCGACAGCCGCGAGCAGGCGATGCGCTGGCTCAGTGGGCTGGAAGCCCAGACGCTTCCGCCGGGCTGACCGGCGCCGGCGGTGTGGCGGCCCAGCGGTCCCAGGCCTTGTCAAAGCCGTAGTGGGCGACCGTGTTCACCAGTGGCTCGACCAGGGTGATCGCCCCCGCCAGGGCGACGCTGCCAGTCAGCGCATAGCCCACCCCGAACGAGGTGAGGATGTGGACGATGCCGAAGGCGGCGGACTTGGCCATGAGGGACTCCTGCAAAACGGTGCAAGCTGACATTGTCTAAGGTGACTATCGGCCATTTGAAGTTGATAGATTTCATCATCACCATAGCCGCCGCTCGACCGCCGCCCGGCGCTCCTACACTCCGTTCATGACCGATCCCGCCTCCGTTGCGCGCCTGGCCGTCCGGCTGGGTGAGGCCTACCCCGCTGTGGCCGCACTGCCGGACGATCTGCGCGAGCCGGCGCTGGCCACCCAGTCGACGGTGCTGACGGTACCGGCCGGCGCACCGCTGTTCGAGGAGGGTGCCCCCTGCCAGGGCTTCCCGATGTTGCTCAGCGGTGAGGTGCGGGTGGCGCGCGGCTCGCAGGGTGGCCGCTCGCTGGAGCTCTACCGTGTGACACCGGGCGAGCTGTGCGTGGCCTCCACCGCCGGCCTGTTTGGCCAGAGCGCACTGGTGGCCCATGGCCGAACCACCCAGGCCACCGAGCTGGTGGTGCTCAGCCGCGCCGGCTTCGAGTCGTGGGTGGCGGACCCGGGCTTCCGGCACTTCGTCTTCGGCGTGTTCGGCGACCGCTTGGCCGACCTGATGGGCCTGGCCGAGGCGGTGGCCTTCCAGCGCCTGGACCAGCGGCTGGCGGCCGCGCTGCTGGGCCATGGCAGTCCGCTGCTGGTCACCCATCAGGCGCTGGCCGACGAACTGGGCACGGTGCGCGAGATCGTCACCCGGCTGCTCAAGCGCTTCGAACGCGCCGGCTGGCTGGTGCTGGGCCGTGAGCGCATCGAGCTGCTCGATGCGCCTGCACTGCGTCGGCTGGCGGCCGGCGCAGCCCCTGAGTGACAGCAGTCACAGACGTCCAGCCCTGGCACAGGCACCATGCGTTTGCCTGGCCCGGCACAGGGCCTTGATCAACGCTGGAAGGAGTTCCCCATGACTGCAAACGTCGGCGGCATTGACCGCATCGCCCGCATCCTCGTCGGCCTGGTGCTGATCGGCCTCACACTGGCCGGCCAGATCGGCGCCTGGGGCTGGATCGGCGTCGTGCCCCTGCTGACCGGGCTGACCCGCTTCTGCCCCGCCTACCCGCTGCTGGGCATGAGCACCTGCCCGATGAAGAAGAACTGAGCCTCCAAGAAAAACGACCCGGAAGGCGCAAGGCCTGCCGGGTCCAAGCTCAACCCGCTGGGCGCAAGGCCGCGCGGGCTGTGGAGGGATTCAAGTTCTCAGCGAACAGGCGTGGCATCCATGCCGGCCTTCGTCCCGTCGCTTCTGGAGGGGGGTCCCAACAACGACCTCACCACTGCTTCTTGATATGGGACGCGCTCTGGCGATGGCTTACCAACCGCCGGTGCGGGGGAAGTCACGTTGCGACGCGATGACAGCGATCTGGTTCATGGCTCGACTCCTGGTGTCTGGACGGCAATCCTTCTGGAATGACGTCATTGCACCAGCGCACGGCCCCCTGCGGCAGCTACGCGCCGTGGCAGCTTGACAAGCTGGCGCCTATCGTCTAGGCGAGGAGATCAGGCCGAGTCGGACCGCCTTGGCGGCGGCCGAATGCTTGGTGGCACAGCCCAGCTTGCGCATCGCGTTCTTCAGGTGAAAGGCCACCGTGTGCTCGCTGATGCTGAGCAGCTTGCCCACCACCCAGGCGCTCTTGTCCTCGAGCGTCCAGGTCAGCACGTCGCGTTCGCGCGCTGTCAGGCTGATGGCTTCTTCCTCGGGCTCGGGCAGGCGGATCAGCCGCAGCGCGGCGTCGTGGCTGTACACCGCCATCAACTGCAGCTCGGCCACCAGCGAGGTCAAGGTGTCCACGCTGTTGGGCAGCCGACCGGGGCCGTTGACTCCCAGCAGGTAGTGCAGGCCGCTGGCGTGCATGGCCAAGCCGATGCCCTGGTGGAAGCCATAGGGTGCCTGCTCCTCCCAGAGGTCTGACGCGCCGGCCTGGACATAGGTGGCCTGGTCCCAGACCACCGGCAGCGTCTGGTGCTTGACCGCCTGAAGCACCGGGTCGCGGCGCGAGTTGTCGCGGTGCTTGTGGGCGGCATAGAAGGCCTCGGGGATGTTGCCCACCGAGACGAAAGTGGAATCACCATCGGGTTGGTCCACCACCACCACCGCGCTGACAGTGGCGAAGTCGCGCCGCTGAGCGAAACGGATCAGCGCTCCTTCCAGGTCCGGCAGGCTGGCGGCGTCGCGGGCCTCGAGGTACTCGGTGGCGATCACCGTCGGGACCTCCTCGTGTGCCCTATCAACCCTGGCAGGTTGACCGCCGATGCCTGGTCCAGACAATGACGGCACGACACATCGCGCCGGGACCACCGGCCCAGGAAGGAACCATGTACCGTTGGAGCACCCTGGCATTGCCGCAGGTCGAATGGCCCACCTGCCTCGTCCCGCCCACCCGATTTCGCCACCTGCACACCACGGTGGACGAGCCCGAGTTGCCGCGAGCGCGCGAGGTGGGCTACACCACCTGGCAGTCGATCGAGGCGGGCCCGATGGTCCGGCTGGGCTGGGACTGGGCGCTGATCGACGACGGCATCGTGGTATTGGCCGATCCGCTGGGCATCAACTCGAACCTGTGCTTCCTGCAGGAGCAGCAGCCCGTGCATGCCAGTCGGGCGGCCGCACAGCTCAATGCCATCGTCCATGCGCTGCCGTGGCAGGCGACGATCCTGAAGGCGCTGCGGCGGCTGCGGTCGGACGGCGCA
This sequence comes from Burkholderiales bacterium, assembly GCA_017302485.1. Lineage (GTDB taxonomy): Bacteria > Pseudomonadota > Gammaproteobacteria > Burkholderiales > Burkholderiaceae_C > Ideonella. The sequence goes on from JAFLDI010000178.1 coordinate 3,978, forward strand.
CAGCCGCCGGCGGCCAGCGCGCGACGCCGACGCGACGATGGACCCGATCGGCTGCAGCCTGCAGCGGGTCGCTGACCAGCCGGAGGCGAAGGACTGTTCGTCCGCCTCCTTCATGACCGGCATCGGGTGCCGACTCCTCGTCATGTTGTGCCCATCGACCATCGCATGAGCGCGCGGCCATGTCCGGCTGCGCTACCGAGCCCCGGGCCGCTCTGCGGCGGCGCCGTGGACCTGGCTCCCCAGAAACGCTGAATGTATACCGAGCCGGCGTCGCCAGCTACCGCTGGAGTCGGATGACACGGTGCCGTTGGGTCGGCGCACCACAGGCGCCTGGGCCTGTCGCACCGGTTCGGCTTGCCGCCTGCCGGCGCTTGCTGGCACGATGTCCCCCACCATCCACCGCCTGAAAGACCCCGATGCGACTTTTCTACAGCCCTGGCGCCTGCTCCCTGGCGCCGCACATCGCGCTGCGCGAGGCCGGCTTGCCCTTCGAGCTGGTGCTGGCCAGCACCAAGACCAAGAAGCTGGCCGACGGCAGCGACTTCCTGGCCCTCAACCCCAAGGGCCAGGTGCCGCTGCTGGCGCTGGACAACGGCGAGCTGCTCAGCGAGGGCCCGGTGATCCAGCAGTACATCGCCGACCAGGCGCCGGCCAGCGGATTGGTGCCGCCAGCCGGCACGATGGCGCGCTACCGGGTGCTGGAGTGGCTGAACTTTGTCACCAGCGAGCTGCACAAGGGCTTTTCGCCCCTGTTCAACCCGGCGGTTCCCGCAGAGGCCAAGCCGGTGTTTGCCAGCCGACTGAAGGAGCGCCTGACCTGGGTCGACAGCCAGCTGGCCGGGCGAAGCTACCTCACGGGTGACAGCTTCACGATCGCCGACAGCTACCTGTTCGTGGTCAGCAACTGGACCGCGCCGACCGGCATCGACATCAGCGACCTGAAGAACCTGGCAGCCTTCCGAGCCCGCGTGTCCGCGCGCCCGGCAGTGCAAGCCGCCATGCAGGCAGAGGGCCTGTTGAAGTAGGCACCCGCTTTGGCATCAGCCCTTCAGCAGCGCGTCACAGGTGGCACGCTGCGCATCGGCCGCGGGCAATGCCTGGCAGACCGGGCCGAGCTGGCTGCGCAGCCGGCCGATGACCGCCGCGTGGCTGCCGTCGGCGTTCCAGCTGGTCAGCTTGCTGGACATGCGCTGCAGTGAGCGCGCACTGCGCTCGTGGAAGGCCGCGTTCTGGCCGGCGGCTTCCTTCAGCATGGCGGCTGCCGCCGCCTCGATGCGGGCGGCATCCTGCGGTGCCAGGTCGACCAGTGCGCTGACATAGGACGCGCCCCATTGCAGGCGTGTCGCGCCGCCGCTGGCGCGCTCGAAGGCCTGACCGAACCAGTCCACTGCCTCGGCCGTGCGGCCCTGCTGACGGGCATTGCTGCCCAGTTGGCTCATCAGGTAGTAGGGCGAGTGGCTCTTGGTCAGGTTGGCCTTGAGCAGGGCGTCGCTGTCGGACCACAGCCCGGCGCGGGCCAGGCCATGGGCGGCCGCGGTGATCACGGTCTGCCGCTCGTTGCCGTCCTTGACCTCGCGGTCGACCTGGGCCGCCATCTCGCGCATCTGACGCTTCAGGGGGTCGGCGATGGTCGGCGTGCGAGTGTCCTTCGGTTGACCCAGGCGCTGCAGGTCGATGCGGGCGATCAGCGCGCTCAGGCGGTCAGCGCGCGACAGTGTGGCGTCGGCCTGAAGGCCCTGCAGCGCCCGGTCGTAGGTGGCCACCAGCGCTTCGCGCTCGGCGCCCGCAGCAGGCGCGGTCGCCGCAGCCAGCTCGGCCGGAACATTGACCAGCACATCCATCAGCGCGCGTGCCCGTGCCGGCTGAGCCATCAGCGCCTGCACCCGCTGGCGGGTCGGTGCATCGGCGCGCAGACCGCGCTGCTCGTTGCTGGCCGCCAGGGCCTTGAGCAGCAGGCGCTCGCTGCTGTCGCGCTCGGTCTTCGGGCAGGCGGCGGCCAGCTGGGCCAGCAGGCCGGCCCGCTCGGCCTCAGGGACCAGGCGGTCTTCGTCGGTGTCCCAGCTGTAGAAGGCCAGCAATTGCCACTCGGCGGGCTTGAGGGGCTTGCCGGCGCGTGCATCGGCCAGCACCGCCGACACAGGTCGGCCGCCCGACAGGCCCAGCTGCAGCACCCGCAGCACCTGTGGTGCGTCGATCTCGCCCGGCAGGCGCGTGATTTCCTGGCCCTGGGCGTCCATCAGGATCATGGTGGGGTAGCCACGCACCTTGAAGCGACTGGCCAGCTTCTGCGCGCCAGGGGCGTCACCGTCCAGGTAGACCGGCACCACAGCCTTGCTGCGTTCGATGAAGTCCTGGCGGTTGAACAGCGTGGACTTCAGGTGGTTGCAGGGCGGACACCACACCGCACCCCAGTAAAGCAGCACCGGCTTGCGCTGCTCCCGGGCCTGGGCGAAGGCGCGCTCGATGTCGGCATCGGCTTCGGCGCTGAGCCAGGCGATGGCCCCCGGCCCCGAGGGCAGGGCAGCAGGCGCCTGGCCCGACAGGGCGCACAGCAGGGTGGCGATCAGCAGGGGATGTCTCATGGCAGCTCCGGTGACAGGGGCTGATTCTGCTACGCCGCCGGGGTCAACGGTGCCTGGGGACTCTCCTCGTCCGGCGGCTCGGGCGTGGCGCGCGCCAGCGCCATCCACAGGCCCAGCGACGGTGCGAACGGCCGGCGCGGCGCCGACCGCAGCACGTCCAGCGCACCACCGGGCGTGGCCTGCAGCACGCCGAACAGCGGCGGGATCTCGTCGGCCGCGGCAATGCCCTGCGCCAGCACGTACCAGCACTCGCTGGCCAGCGCGCGGTAGGCCTCGGCCTTGGCCGGGCGGCGCAGATCGGCCAGCAGGTCGGCGCGCGAGACCT
>JAFLDI010000179.1 GCA_017302485.1 Burkholderiales bacterium
ACAGGTGAGCGTGGCCGGCAACCTGAAGTACGACCTGCGCCCGGACGACGCCTTGTTGGCCCGCGGCCGGGCCTGGCGGGCTCGGCTGGGGCGGCCGGTGCTGGCCATGACCAACACCCGCGACGGCGAGGAGGCGCGGTTGCTCGCCGCCTGGCGTCGGGCGCAGTGGAGCGGTCCGCCTCCGCTGTTGCTGATCGTGCCGCGCCACCCGCAACGCTTCGACTGGGTATCGACGCTGATCGCCGGCCAGGGCCTGAACCATGTGCGGCGCAGCGCCTGGGGCGACGACGGCCCGGACGAGGCGGCCTGCCAGGCCGAGGTCTGGCTGGGCGACAGCCTGGGCGAGATGTCGGCCTGGTATGGCGTCGCCGATCTGGCGGTGCTGGGCGGCAGTTTCGAGCCGCTGGGTGGTCACAACCTGATCGAGGCCGCCGCCTGCGGCTGCCCGATCGTGCTGGGGCCGTCGGTCTTCAACTTCACCGATGCCGCCGAGCGCGCGCTCGACGAGGGCGCCGCCTGGACGGTCGAGGACCTGCCGTCGGCGCTGGCGCTGGCCAACGAGTTGCTGAACCAGCCGCTGATCCTGGAGACCGCGCGGTGCGCAGCGCTGCACTACAGCGCCGCGCACCGCGGCGCCGCCCAGCGCATGGCGGCGCAGATCCTGGTGCGGCTTACTTCGCCAGCAGCGCGTTGACGTTGGCCACGTCGGCCGGCTGCAGCGTGCCGGCCGCCTGGCGCAGCTTGAGGCCGCCGACGATCACGTCGTAGCGTGCCTTGGCCAGGTCGCGCTGGGTCTGGAACAGCTGGGTCTGGGCATTGAGTACGTCCAGGTTGACACGCACGCCCACCTTGTAGCCCAGCTGCGTGGCTTCGAGCGCCAGCTTGGTCGAGGACTCGGCCGCCTCCAGCGCCTTGACCTGTGCCTGGCCGGCCTGCACGCCGAAGAAGGCGCTGCGGGTGCCTTGGGCGACGCTGCGGCGGGCGGCTTCCAGGTCGTTGCGGGCCTTGTCTTCCAGCGACAGGGTTTCCTTGACGCGGTTCTGGATGGCAAAGCCGGCGAACAGCGGGACCGTGACGGTGACGCCCAGCGAGGCGCTGCTACCGTTGCCCTGGCGGGTGGTGGCCAGTACTCCGTTGGTGGTGGACTCGGTCGAGCCGCCCGGATAGCTACGACCATAGGTGGCACCCAGGGTCACGGTCGGCAGGTGACCGGCCCTGGCTTTCTCGGTCTCCAGCCGGGCCACCTCCTCAGCCAGCCTGGCCTGTGCAACGCCCAGGTTCTGGGCGTCCGCCCGGCTGACCCAGTCGTCCACCTGTGCCGGCTCGACCGGCGGAAGGGCAACCGGCGTGGCCAGCGGACGCGGGGTCAGGCCGGCGCGGCCCACCAACTGCTCCAGCGCCAGCTTCTTGACGCGCAGATCGTTGTCGGCCGCCACTTCCTGGGCCAGCACCAAGTCGAACCGCGCCTGCGCTTCACGGGTGTCGGTGATGGTGGCGGTGCCCACCTCGAAGTTGCGCTTGGCCGACGCCAGTTGCTCGGCGTTGGCCTTCTTGTTGGCCTGCACCGTGGCCAGCGTGTCCTGGGCACTCAGCACGTCGAAATAGGCCTGTGCGACGCGGACGATCAAGTCCTGCTCTGCGGCGCGCAACTGGGCCTCGGCGACCTTCAGGCCACGTTCAGCCTGCGAGATGGTGGCGCTGTTGGCGCGGTTGAACAGCGTCTGCGAGGCGCTGAGACCGACCTGAGTGCTGCGGGTGCTGACCTCATTGGTGGTCGTGGAACTGGCGGCGCCCACCGCGGTTTCCTGCGACCCGTCGGCTCGCGTCAGCGTGGACGAGGCCTGCAAGCCCACCGTCGGCAACCACAACGCATTCGCTTGATCCGCCCGCGACTGCGCCGCGCTGGCCGCAGCCTGCGCGCCCAGGTAGGTGGCGTCGTAGCCGCGCGCCGCGTCGTACAGCTCCTGCAGGCTCTGCGCCTGCGCGCTCAAACCCGCCAGGCCCAGGGCGAGGAGGGCGGCGGTGCGGTGCAGGGCGAAACGGCGCGGTGGCGTCATGGTGGCTTTCCTTGGAGCGATGAAGGCGGGAGCGGAAACGGCGGTGGGGTCAATAGCGGGGCACGGACGGATCGACCAGGCGCGACCAGGCGTCCGTGCCGCCGTCCAGGTTGTACACGTGCTCATACCCCTGATTCGACAGGTATGCGACGACCTGCGCGCTGCGGGCCCCGTGATGACAGAAAACGACGACAGGCCGCGCCGGGTCCAGTTCGCTGCGGCGCAGCGGCACCAGGTGCATCGGCATGTGCAGCGTGGGGGCGCCGGGCAGGTTCAGCGGGGCGATGGCCAGCTCCTGCGCCTCGCGCACGTCCAGCAGCAGCGGCTGGCGATCCGCATGATCGGCCAGGAAGGCGTGCAGGTGCTGGACGGCGACGGCGTGCATCGGCAGGCTCAGAAGTGGAAGCGGCTGGGCTCGGCGAAGCCGTCCAGGCGGGGGGCCACGGTGTCGAACAGCTCGACCTTGGCAAAGGAGGATTCGCCCTGGCGGGTCACCAGCACGGCGCGCATCACCGGCTCGGAGCCCTCGATGGCCAGCAGGCGGCCGCCCGGCTTGAGTTGCGCCAGCAGGGCCTGCGGCACCTCGGCCACCGAGCCCGACAGCAGGATCACGTCGAACGGCGCTTCGGCGGCCAGGCCGGCGCTGCCGTCGGCCTCACGGACCTCGACATTGGCCAGGCCGGCGCGCTGCAGGTTTTCGCGGGCGGCGCGGGCCAGCGCGGGGCGCTTTTCCAGCGTGATCACGCGCAGCGCGCGGTGGCCCAGCAGTGCGGCCTGGAAGCCCGAGCCGGTGCCGATCTCGAGCACGGTCTCGTGGCGCTGGACCTTGGCTTCCTGCAGCAGGCGGGCCTCGACGCGCGGCGCCAGCATCACCTGGCCCTCGGCCAGCGGCACCTCGGTGTCGACGAAGGCCAGGGCCTTGCAGGCGGCGGGCACGAAGTCCTCGCGGCGCACGGCGCCCAGCAGGGCCAGCACGGCGGGGTCCAGCACATCCCAGGGGCGGATCTGCTGCTCGATCATGTTGAAGCGGGCTTGTTCGATGTTCATGGCGATGTCCTCGGGTGGGCGTCGACGGTCAGATGCGGGTCAACCCTTGATTTTAGGCGGTGCCGCCTGACACGGGGCTGCCCGCGCCGCGCCAGCGGCGCGCCCAGGCCGAGAGGTCGTCCAGGTAGGCGTAGATCACCGGCACCACCACCAGGGTCAGCACCGAGGAGGTGATCACTCCGCCGATCACCGCCTGGCCCATCGGCGAGCGCTGCTCCGAGCCCTCGGACAGCGCGAAGGCCAGGGGCACCATGCCGAAGATCATCGCCAGCGTGGTCATCAGGATCGGCCGCAGCCGCACGCGGGCGGCTTCCAGCAGCGCCTCGCGCCGGGCCATGCCCTGCTCGCGCAGGCGGATCGCGAAGTCCACCAGCAAGATGGCGTTCTTGGTGACCAGGCCCATCAGCATCACCACGCCGATGATCGAGAAGATGTTCAGCGTCGAGCGCCACAGCAGCAGCGCACCGACCACGCCGATCAGCGTCAGCGGCAGCGAGCTCATCAGCGCCAGCGGCTGCAGAAAGCTGCGGAACTGGCTGGCCAGGATCATGTAGATGAAGATCACGCCCATCGCCAGCGCACTCACCGCATAGACGAAGGATTCCTGCATGTCCTTGGTCGAACCGCCGAAGCGGAACTGGTAGCCCGGCGGCAGCGGCGTGTCGGCCAGCAGCGCCCGGATGTCGGCCGAGACCTCGCCCAGCGCACGACCCTCGGTGCCGGCGGTGAACTCCACCTCGCGGTTCAGGTCGCGGCGGTTGATCTGGTTGGCCAGGCCGGCGGGCACCAGCTCGGCGGCCTGGTCCAGACGAGCCATGCGCGGGCTGCCATCGGGGTTCTGGCCGGCCGACAGCACCAGCCGGCCCAGGTCGCTGCGGTCCTCGCGCGACTCGGGGTGCAGCCTCACCTTGACATCGTAGTTGTTGCCGTCCGGCGCCCGCCAGGTGCCCACGGTCTGGCCGGCCACCAGCTGGCGCAGCTGCGCGGTGATGCTGCCCAGGCTCAGCCCCAGGTCGGAGGCGGCGTCGCGGCGCACCTGCACGGCCAGCGTGGGCGTGTCCTCCTTCATGCTGCTGTCCAGGTCCACCAGGCCGGGGACAGCCGCCAGGCGCTGGCGCAGGCCCTCGGACAGGCGCTTGAGTTCGCTCAGGTCCGGCCCCTGCAGCGACAGCGAGATGGGCTTGGCGCCGCCCACCGGATCGACCAGACCGACCAGCGTGACGGTGATGCCGGGCACCGACGCCAGCTGTTCGCGCAGCACGGCCGACATCTGGTCAACCGATCGCGTGCGCTGCTTGCGATCGACCAGGCGCACATAGAAGGCCACCTGGTTGTGGCCCAGCGCAACGCCGGTGTTGATCGTGGCCAGGGTGTACTTCACCTCGGGCATGGCGCGCAGGATGCGGTCGACCTGCCGGGTGCGCTCCTCGGTGAGCTCGAGGCTGGTGCCCACCGGCGTGTAGAAGCTCACCGTGGTTTCGGAGAAATCCGCCTTGGGAACGAACTCGGTGCCCAGCACACGCGTCAGCCCCAGCGCCAGCACCAGGCTGGCCACGGCGATGCCCAGCGTGGACTTGGGGTGGTCGAGTGACCAGCCCAGCGCCGCGTGGTAGCCCTGGCCCAGGCGGTGCGATGCGCGGTCCACCCAATGGGTCAGCCGGCCCAGGGTGCGGTCGTAGAGGTTGCGCGGCACGAAGGGCTGGCCTTCGCGGTCGATCGCCGGGTCGTGCCAGACCGAGCTGAGCATCGGATCGAGCGTGAAACTGACGAACATCGAGATCAGCACCGCAGAGACGATGGTGATGCCGAACTCGTGGAAGAACTTGCCGATGATGCCGCCCATGAAGCCGATCGGCGCGAACACCGCGACGATCGACAGCGTGGTGGCCAGCACCGCCAGGCCGATCTCGTCGGTGCCTTCCAGTGCCGCCCGGCGCGCCGGTTTGCCCATCTGCACATGGCGGACGATGTTCTCGCGCACCACGATGGCGTCGTCGATCAGCAGGCCCACACACAGGCTCAGCGCCATCAGCGTGATCATGTTGATCGTGAAGCCGAAGACCTGCATGAACAGGAAGGTGCCGATCAGCGCGATCGGCAGTGTCAGGCCGGTGATGACGGTGGAGCGCCAGGAGTTGAGGAACAGGAAGACGATGCCGATCGTCAGCAGCGCTCCCTCGATCAGGGTGCGGCGTACGTTGTCGACCGAGACCCGGATCGGCCGCGAGTTGTCGCGCACCACGTCCAGCGCCATGCCGGGCGGCAACTGGCCACGCAGCGACTCGACCACCCGGTTCAGGCCGTCGACCACCTCGATGGTGTTCTCGCCCTGGGCCTTGACCACATCCAGCGCCAGCGTGCGACGACCGTTGTGCAGCGCCAGGCTGTCGGTCTCCTCGGGGCCGTCGACCACCTGGGCCAGCTGGTCCAGGCGCACCGGCTGGCCGTTGCGACGGGCGACGACGATCTGGCCCATGTCGGTCGGCCGGGCCACTCGGCCGTCGACCTGCACGATGTCTTCGCGCGCCGGCTGGCGCAGCGTGCCGGCGGGCAGGTTGCGGGTTTCATTGCGCACCGCGCTGGTCACGGCGTCGGCACCCACCGAAAAGGCCTCCAGCGCCTGCGGGCGCAGGTAGACGTTGATCTCGCGTTTCTGTGCGCCGACCAGTGACACCGAGCCCACGCCGCGCACGTTCTCCAGCCGCTTCTTCAGCACCTGGTCGCCATAGGTGCTCAGCTCGGCCGCGCTGCGGCTGTCGTCCGGCGAGGTCAGGGCCACCGTCCAGATCGGCCGGGAGGCGGGATCGAAGCGCTGCACGCGCGGCTCCTCGACCTCGTCGGCAAACCCGGCCTTGACCTGCGAGACCTTCTCGCGCACGTCATCGGCCGCGCGACGGCCGTCGACGTCCAGGTTGAACTTGACGATGACGACCGAGGTGCCCTGGTAGCTGCGGCTGAAAAGCTCGTTGATGCCGGCGATCGTGTTGACCGCTTCCTCGACCTTGATGGTCACCTCGTTCTCGACCACCTCGGCCGAGGCGCCGGGGTAGGCCACGGTGACCACCACGAACGGGAACTCGATGTTCGGGAATTGGTCGACCTTCAGCCGCTGCACGGCAAAGACAATTCCAATGGTCAAAGTCACTGGCAGAGCGGGCGGAATAGCAATGGTAAAGAGATCCAATCCCCTGACCACCAATATTGTCCACGACTCTCCAAATTCCACGACGGTAGTCAACACAAATCCGGCAAACGCTACCACGACATGTCGCGTCAGCAGCCCACTCAAAATGCCATCGAAAAAAAAAAATGGCTCATTGAACCCAGAGGGCCAACGTACCGATCAAGAACAGTATGAAAATGAACTTGAAGGAGTCCTTCAAGAACTTGAGGTCGATCGGTTTGGGATAGAGAATCGATCGAACGAGCTCTCCTTTCGTCGTGGCATAGCCCGTACGAATGACCATGCCAAGCGCATGCTCTGGTGCATCCTACAATTCAGGCCCATTAGACGCGCTCCACACCCAAGCAAGCATAATGGCATGCCCAACTACCTGTCCGCCTCTGCTGGTGACTTGAAGCACCGATGTGCCGCCGTAAATGGTGTACTTGGCATGCGCAGCCGAGTCCGGTCGATAAACCTCCTCACCCCATGGGATCGCGTCTTTGACCACCGGCACGGACTCGCCCGTCAGAGACGACTCGTTCATTACACACTGCCCCACAAGCAAGGCCACATCACATGGCAGCTGCACGTTCTCCTCCAGTCGTATGAGGTCTCCAGGCAGCAATTGGGTGGAACAGACTTTCTCTGTCACGGGCAATCAGACAGGTCAGCATCC
>JAFLDI010000018.1 GCA_017302485.1 Burkholderiales bacterium
GTGCCGCGCGGCGCGGTCCGGTCGTGGCGGCTGGGGCGGCCTGGGCCTCGTCGGCCAGCCCGACGAAGACATCGGGTGTCCAGTTCGAGAAGCCCGAGAGCTCCTCGCGCGGAATGAAGCGCGTGTAGCTGCCGCCCGGCCGGCTGCCGGTCCCCTGGGGCGGCGGCACCTGGCGCGGACCGCGCCGGTCAGAGGAAGTCATCCGCGCCTCCCGAGGCCAGCACGATCTGGCCCTCATCGGCGAGGCGGCGGACGATCTTGAGGATTTCCTTCTGCTCGGCCTCGACCTCGCTGACACGCACCGGGCCGCGGCTTTCCAGGTCCTCGCGCAGCGTCTCGGCGGCACGGCTGGACATGTTGCGGAACACCTTCTCGCGCAGCTCCGGCGTGGCCCCCTTGAGCGCAATGACCAGCGACTCGCCCTGCACCTCCTTGAGCACCGACTGGAAGCCCTTGTCGTCGAGCTTGTTGAGGTCCTCGAAGGTGAACATGTTGTCCATGATCTTCTGCGCCAGGTCGCCGTCGGCCTCGCGGATGTAGTCCAGCGCCGAGGTCTCGACCGAGGAGCCCATCAGGTTGATGATCTCGGCCGCCGCCTTGACGCCGCCCAGCGAGGCCTTCCTCAGGCGGTCACCGCCGGCCAGCACCTTGGAGAGCACCTCGTTGAGATCCTTCAGCGCAGTGGGCTGGATGCCGTCGAGGGTGGCGATGCGGATCAGCACCTCGTTGCGCTGGCGCTCTGGCAGGGTCTTCAGGACGCTGGAAGCCTGGTCCTGGTCCAGGTGCACCAGGATGGCGGCAATGATCTGCGGGTGCTCGTTGCGCAGCAGCTCGGCCACCGAGGCTGCGTCCATCCACTTCAGGCTCTCGATGCCAGTGATGTCGCTGCCCTGGATGATGCGGTCGATCAGCAGATTGGCCTTGTCGTCGCCCAGCGCCTTGCGCAGCACGCTCTTGACGTATTCGTCGGTGTCGGGCACCAGCATGTGCTGCTTCTCGGCCTCGTCGGTGAACCTGTCCAGCACCTGCTCGACCCGCTCGCGCGGGATGACCTTCATGCGGGCGATGGTCTCGCCCAGCTTCTGCACTTCCTTCGGTCCCAGGTGCTTGAAGACCTGGGCCGCCTCCTCCTCGCCGAGGGACATCAGCAGGATCGCGGCGTTCTCGATGCTCTCTTCTTCGCTGGCCATGGTGCAGGACCTTCAGAATACTCAGGCGACAGCCTCGCCGGTGACCCACTCGCGCATGATGTTGGCCACCGCCTGCGGGTTCTCGCGGGCCAGGCGGCGGGCCGCCTCGAGCTTGGCGTTCTCCTGCGGCGATTCCAGCGCCGGCAGCATGCCGGCTTCGGTGCCGGGCAACGCCAGACCATCGTCGACCACGGCATCGAGCTGGGCCGCGGCGGTCTCGCCGGCCTGGGCGTCTTCCACCGGCTGCGGCTGCGCCGCCTGGATGGCCGGCCGGATCGCGCCGAAGATCAGACCCAATGCCACGATGGCCAGGGCGGCGGGCACGGCGCCGGCACGCAGCAGGTCCAGCACCCAGGGCTGCTTCCACAGCGGCAGCTCGTCGGGCTTGGCCGTGTCATCGGCACGGAAGGGCGCGCTGATCACCTTGATCGAGTCGCCACGGTCCTTGCTGAAACCCACCGCCTCCTGGACCAGGGCAGTGATCTTGTCGATCTCTTCCTGCGGCAGCGCCTCGGGCTTGGGCTCGGTCTTGCTCTTGGCCTTCGGGTCGGGCGTCGGCAGGCGGTAGTTGACCACCACCGCGGCGTTCAGACGCTTGACGCTGCCCACCGGGGCGCGGGTCACCCGCGTGGTCTTGTCGACCTCGTAGTTGGTCACCGCCTCGCGCCGCGAGCCGCCGCCGTTCTGGCCAGTCTGGTTGGCCTGCAGCGGCGCCGAGGCACCATTGACCGGCGCCGTCGCCGGCGTCGGCGGCTGGTTGGTGGCAGCGCCGGGCACCCCCGTGGGCACCGGCGTGCCGGGCTGGGTGGATTCCATCGTCTGCTGGCTGCGCACCGCGGCCGGCTGGTCGCCCTGGTTGGGGCGGTACTGCTCCTGGGTGGCCTCGGTCTGGGTGAAGTCGATCTCGGCGGTCACCGTGGCGCGCATGTTGTCGCGGCCCAGCACCGGCTCGAGGATCTCCTGCACCCGCTTGAGGTAGGTGGTCTCGATCTGGCGCTGGTACTGCAGCTCCTGCTCGTTGAGGTTGCGCGCCGTCTCGTCGGGTCCGGACAGCAGGGTGCCGGTCTGGTCCAGCACGCTGACCGCCTTGGGATTGAGCTCAGGCACGCTGGACGAGACGAGATGGACGATGGACGCCGCCTGCGCACGGTCCAGGCTGCGGCCGGGGTGCATCGTCAGCATCACGCTGGCGCTGGCCTTCTGCTGCTCGCGAAAGAAGCCGTTCTGATTGGGCAGGGCCAGGTGCACACGGGCCTCCTGCACGCCATCCAGGCGGGTGATGGTGCGCACCAGCTCGCCCTCCAGCGCGCGCTGCATGTTCATGCGCTCCTGGCGGTCGGTCTGGCCGAAGCGGGCGTTGTCCAGCAGCTCGTTGCCGGTCACCGACGCCTTGGGCAGGCCGGCGGCGGCCAGCTTCATCTTCAGGTCGTAGACCCGGTCGGCCGGCACCATGATGGCGGCCCCGCCCTCGGTGTGGCGGTAGGGCACGTTCATCTGCGACAGCTGGGCAATGATGGCGCCGGCCTCCTTGTCAGGCAGGTTGGCGTACAGCACCTTCCAGTCGCCCTGGCTGGCCCACAGGGCCATGGCGATCACCGTGGCCAGCAGGCCGGCGATGCCAATGCCCAGCTTGAGCCTGGTCGCCTGGGGCAACGCCGCCAGCCGGGCCATCAGGCCGGGCGGCTGCGCAGGAACCAGCGGTGTGGGGGATTCGACGACGGCGTCCATGAGGCGTTGGGCAATCCGGGCCCGCGATGGCGGGCGTGTGACCAGTTGCCAGCCATTGTTGGGCAGCGGACCTCACCGCCATGGTGCGAGAAGGCCGCCAATCGCCCGGCAGTTCGCCCCTACGCCGGGCGCCCTGCCGCCCTACGATGCCGGCCATGTCACCTCACCGAGGAGGCTGCCCTCATGGACCTGAAACTCAAACCCTTCGACTTCAACCAGGCCCTGGCCAAGGCCGGCATGGGCCCGGACGGCCAGCCGCTGGGGCGGGCCCGCGCGGTCAGCGGACCGGCCGCCGTGGGTCAGGTCGCTGCGGTGGACAAGGGGGGCTTCCAGAACGCGATGGCCCAGGCCCTGCGCCAGGTCAGCGAGTCGCAGAACGAATCCAGTCGGCTGCAGCGTGAACTGCAACTCGACAACCCGACCGTCAGCCTCGAGCAGACCATGGTGGCGATGCAGAAGTCGCAACTCGGCTTCCAGGCCGTGCTGTCCGTGCGCAACCGCATGGTCCAGGCCTACACCGACGTCATGAACATGCAGGTATAGCCGGGACGCAGCATCGGGCGCAGGCGGCACCCGCGCCGGCCAGCGCCGGGCCGCCCCAAGCGTCCGGCCGGCGCAGCCCCCTTGGGGGGCGATGGGCGATACCCCGCCCATGGGGGCTCAATCCAGCGACATCATGCGGCGGCGCTTCTGGATGGCATCGATGTAGCGCTGCAGCACGCGGTCGCCGTCGCCGGGCAGCGAGACGAACTCGCAGCCCAGGCGCACACCGCGGGCATCCGGCTGGATGGCCGTCACATGGTGCACATGCAGGCGCAGCGCCAGACCCTGGCCGGGCTCAAGCTGCAGCTGGGCCGCATGGATCGTCACCCCGGGCTGCAGAGGCGGCACGTTGTCGGGCAGGAAGAGCGCGCAGCCATTGACACTCAGGTCCAGCACGCGCAGGCTCAGCGCCATCTCCGGCAGCGACGGATGGCGAAACTCCACATGCGGCGCCATGCGCTCGATGGTGCGCACGCGGTAGGCGTTGCGCCGCTGGAATCGGTACAGGGCGCGCGGCCAGTCGGCCTGCAGCACACAGGCCTGCCGGCCATGGACCAGCAGGCGGCCGGACACTTCGAACTGCAGCTTGACCTTGTCGAGATAGGCCACCGCGGTGACCTCCTCGGCCTCGACCATGCGCTGGACCATCGGTGAGCCCAGGTCGGCGGTGAAGGCAATGCGGCGTTGCTCGGCGTCGACCGACCACAGCGTGCTGCCGTAGACGCTGCCGTCGGAGGCGTTGAGGTTGACGATCAGGCCGCGATCCATCAGAGCCTTGAGCAGGCTGCGCACCTCGGGCGGCGAGGTGACGCGGAAGTCGGCCATCGGGTCGCCTTGGCCGCCGTCGCCCAGGTCGGCTGGTCGGGTGTCCTCGTACATGGCCTGCACGCTCCGCTCTCAGTGAAGGGTGCGCGACTGGCCGCGCATCATCATGTCGAGGTCCTCCATCCAGGGCTCGGCCAGGTGGCGGATCTCGGCGTCATTGAGCAGGATGCGCTGCATGATGCGCGACTTCGCGCGTGCGTCCTCGGCCTGCAGCGATTCGGTCTGCGCCGCTTGCTTGAGCCGGGCGATCAATACGGCGCAGGCGCCTTCGAGCTGGACCACCTGGTCCCAGTCGCCCTGGCGGGCGGCCTCCAGCATCTCGGCACTGGCCTTCTCGATGGCCTCGTAATAGGTGAGCAGGGAGGTGTTCATGATGTTCGGATCCTCGGGCGGCTGACGGGCCTCCCGCTGGGCCGGCCGCGCCGGCAATACGCTTCAGTTCACGGCACGCACGGCCGCCGGGCGGATGTCCTTCCAGGCCTGCCGCAGTGGCTCAACCAGGCGATGGCATTCGTCCAGGATGGCGGCGTCGTTGCGCACATTGGCCAGCACCAGGCGCAGCGACACATACTCGTAGAGATCGCGCAGGTCGGCCGCCAGGCGGCCGCCTTTCTCCAGGTTCAGGCCGGCCTTCAGCCCTTCGTCGACAATGCGCGCCGCGCGGCTGATGGCCCGGCCCTTGACCTCGGTCTGTCCGGCCTGCATGGCCCCGCGGGCCTGCACCAGGCACTCGGCATAGGCGTCGAACAGCAGCTCGATCAGGCGGTGCGGGTCGGCATCGACCACACTGGTCTCGGCGCCGATGCGGCGATAGGCCTGGGCCAGGCCGGCCGAGCGGCCGAAGGGAGAGGTCATGGCAGCGGGATACATCGTGGCGAAGCGCCTGAAGCGCTGTGGATGTCGGTGTTGTCCCGTTATCGGCCCTGCACCGGGAGGGCTTAAGCCGCCGCTGTCGGCCCTGGCACGCCATTTCCGCGGCTTGCCGGGCTTGACAGCCGAGCGAAAACGCCAAGGGCGCCTTGCGGCGCCCTTGGCGTGACTGGCCAGCCGGCCTTCAGTAGCTGAACTGGCGCGAGACGTAGCTCGCCAGCGTGCTGAAGGTGGCCATCTTGGTGTCCAGCGCCTCGTACTGGGCCCGCAGGCGCTTCTCGGTCAGCGCCAGCCGGTCCTCCATCGCGTCCTGCTGGTCCTGGTTGCGGTCGATGGCCTTCTGCAGGCCGTCCTCGCGCAGCGAGACCGCGCCCTCGATGTCCAGCATCGCTGCCGCCAGATCGTCGAAGCGGGTCATGAAGCCCGAGCTGGCCACCGCGTCGGTGTTGGCGGTCAACATCTTCTTCAGCTCGGTCTGGTTGGCCAGCGCGTCGTCGAAGTCCGCGCTGCTGAGCTTGAGCTTGCCGTCCTGCTGCATCGTGATGCCGATGCTCGACATCGTGGCGAACACCGACGAGGCACTGCTGGGCTGGTTGATCACGCCCCGCAGGGCCCACTGCAGGTTGACCGCCATGCGGTCGCCCTGCAGCGCACCGGCCTTCTTGCTGGCGCTGTCGTACTTCAGGTTGGTCTGCAGGTTGCTGGCCAGCGCATTGAAGGCGGTGATGAAGTCATTGACCGCGGTCTTGACCGCTTCGGTGTCGGTGGCCACCGTCAGTTGCACTGGGGTGGCGCTGACCTTGGACAGGGTCAGGCTCAGGCCGTCCGAGACATTGCTCAGCGTGTTGCTGGCTGATTCCACCTGGATGCCGTTGATCAGCGCGCGGGCGTTGCTGCCGGCCTGGTTCAGGCTCATCGGCGGCGTGCCTGCCGAGGGGTCATAGCCCAGCATCGACAGGCCGGTGGCCTCGTCACCATCATCGGTGGTTTCGGTGGCGGTGATCTTGAAGCCGTTGACCGCGCCGCTGTCGGTGGAGTGCAGTGACAGCCGCGCGCCGTTGACGTCGTTGATGATGGTGGCGGTCACCCCGGCGCCGGCGGCATTGATCTTGTCGCGGATCGCGCTGAGGCTGGTCTCCCCCGCGCCGATGGTGATCGACACCGGGCTGCTGCCAGACTTGGCGGTGAAGCTGCTGCCGCTCCAGCTGCCCAGCGCGATCGTCAGGCTGCCCTGGTTCAACTCGGTGGACGAGCTGGCCAGCGCGGTCGACGTGACGGTCTGCGAGGCCGCCAGCGCCTGCACCGTGACCTGGTAGGTCCCGGTGGCGGTGCCGGTGGTGGTGGTGCCGGTGGCGACAGTGGCGTCACTGCTGCTGACCGTGGTCTGGCCCCACAGACTGGTCGAGGTCAGCGCCTGGGCCTTGTCCTGCATGGTGGCCAGCAGGCCCTTGAGCGTGCCCACCGTCGACAGCTGCGACTTCATGTCGGTCTGCCTGGTCTGCAGCAGATCGACCTGGCGGTGCTCGATCGACATCAGCTTGGCGATGATGGTCTCGGCATCGAGGCCGCTGCCCACGCCCAGCGAAGAGATGGTGCTCATGGTCGATCCTGTCGGTGTTCGTATCGGCTTATCGGCCGATGGCGGGCCGAACTTCAGCCCCAAGGAAAACGCCGCGCACCGAGCCCGGGCCCGGATGCGCGGCGTATGTCACGGTACGGGCGGGCTCAGCCCAGCAGCTTGAGCACTTGCTGCGGCAGCGCATTGGCCTGCGCCACCATCGCGGTTCCGGCCTGCTGCAGGATCTGCGCCCGGCTCATGCTGGCGGTCTCTGCCGCATAGTCGGCATCCATGATCCGGCTGCGTGCCGCCGCCTGGTTCTCCACCGACTGCTGCAGGTTGGAGACGATGGCATCGAAGCGGCTTTGCGTGGCGCCGAAGGTGGCCCGGGTGTCATTGATCGTATCGAGCGCGGCGTCGATGTTGTCGATCACCGTCTTGATCGCTCCGGCAGTGGCCGCGGCGTCGATCGCCGCGCTGCCACCCGTGACCAGGGTGATCTCGGAGGCCGATTTCATGTCGGTGGTGGTCACCGAGATGACGTCGTCGGTCGTCGTATTGGCGCCGATCTGGAAAGTCAGCGTTGTGGCGTCGGCCCCCAGGATGTGCTTGCCGTTGAAGGTGGTGCCGCCCAGCACGCGGGAGATCTCCGACTGCAGCTCCAGGAACTCCTTGTTCAGCGAGTCCTTGTCCGAGCTGGAGTTGGTGGCGTTGCGACTTTGCACCGCCAGCTCGCGCATGCGCTGCAGCGCGTCGCCCACCTTGGACAGCGCACCCTCGGCTGTCTGGGCCAGCGAGATGCCGTCGTTGGCGTTGCGGATCGCCACGTTCATGCCGCGCACCTGGGCGTTCATGCGTTCGGCAATCGCCAGACCGGCTGCGTCGTCCTTGGCGGAGTTCACGCGCAGACCGGAAGACAGCCGCTGCATCGAGATCTGCAGCGACGACTGGGACATGTTCAGGTTTCGCTGCGCATTCAGCGAAGCGAGGTTGGTATTGATGGTCTGTGGCATGTGAGTACCTCTTCAAAGTCGACCACGCCCGGCGCTAGCTGCCGGCCTTGCGGTCCTGGCCATTCGGGAACGGCCCTGACCAACGAGCCCGGCACAACGTCACCGTTGGGACCATCGCTGCACCCCGGGGGGTGCCGTGCGTCAGTCGTCGCAGTGCTTGTCGGACCACGCCACGTCCGGCTGGATGAGGCGTTGGAGTGATTCTGAACAGGTGGACCCTGTGCCAAAGCCGGGAAATGCAGGCACTTGGGCGGGTACTTCAGGCCCGGATGTGACAGCGCCCCGACCGGCGGGTGGCCGGTCGGGGCGCGTGGGACGGGCTACCGGGCGGTGGGCCCGGCTGGCGTCACTGCAGCAGTCGAAGGACCTGCTGCGGCATCGAGTTGGCCTGGGCCACCATCGCCGTGCCGGCCTGCTGCAGGATCTGCGCTCGGCTCATGTTGGCTGTTTCCGTCGCGTAGTCGGCATCCATGATGCGGCTGCGGGCGGCGCTCTGCGACTCGACACTCTGCTGCAGGTTCGCGATGACGGCCTCGAAGCGGCTCTGCGTCGCACCGAAGTCGGCGCGCTGGTCGTTGATCGTGTCGATCGCCGCGTCCAGGTTGTCGATGACGGTGGCGATCGCGCCGGCCGTGGCGGTCGAGTCGATCGTCGCCGAGCCGCCGGTGACCGCAGTGATCGTCGAGTCGCCCGTCATGTCGGTGGTCGTCACGGTGATCACGTCATCAGCGCTGGTGTTGGCACCGATCTGGAAGGTCATGGCGGTGGCGTTGGCACCCAGCATGTGCGAGCCGTTGAAGCTGGTGCCACCCAGCACGCGGGTGATTTCCGACTGCAGCTGCTTGAACTCCTTGTCCAGCGAGTTCTTGTCCGAGCTGGAGTTGGTGGCGTTGCGCGCCTGCACCGCCAGCTCACGCATGCGCTGCAGGGCGTCGCCGACCTTGGACAGCGCACCTTCAGCCGTCTGGGCCATCGAGATGCCGTCGTTGGCGTTGCGAATGGCCACGTTCATGCCACGCACCTGGGCGTTCATGCGTTCGGCGATCGCCAGACCGGCGGCGTCGTCCTTGGACGAGTTGATGCGCAGGCCCGAGGACAGGCGTTGCATCGAGGTGGCCAGCGAGCTTTGCGAGCCGTTCAGGTTGCGCTGGGCATTGAGCGAAGCGATGTTGGTGTTGATGGTTTGAGCCATGATGACACTCCTACAAGTGGTTCCAGAAGTCTCCGGTAAAGCACCGGCGCGATCGTCGATACGCCCAGCGCCAGGTGCTCCTCCGATCGGGCGCTGCCTTGCGGCATTGCCTGACCCTTGGCCATCTCACCGGACCGCGGAACCCGAAGAATCAGATCCCGTTGGACTGGGTATCGGTGTCGCCGTTTCGGAACTTGAGGGTGTCCTCACAAAAAGATTTGGAAGGCCCCCTGGTGGGAGCCTTCCTGGTGGGAGCCGTCAGTCGCCGGGGCTAACCCGGGACGTTTGCCCCGCCGCCCGGCACCCTGGTCAGGGATGCCAGGCCAGCGTCATCGAAGAAGCGACAGGACGGTACTGGGCAGTTGATTGGCCTGAGCGACCATCGCTGTGCCGGCCTGTTGCAGGATCTGAGCCCGGCTCATGTTGGCCGTCTCCTGGGCGTAGTCGGCATCCATGATGCGGCTGCGGGCGGCGCTCTGGGCCTCGACGCCCTGCTGCAGGCTGGAGATGATCGCCTCGAAGCGGCTCTGCGAGGCACCGAAGGTGGCGCGCTGGTCGTTGATCGTGTCGATCGCCGCGTCCAGGTCGTCGATGACGGTGGCGATCGCGCCGGCCGTGGCGGTCGAGTCGATCGTCGCCGAGCCACCGGTGACCGCGGTGATCGTCGAGTCGCCGGTCAGGTCGGTGGTCGTGATCGTGACCGAATCATCGGCGGAGGTGTTGGCACCGACCTGGAACGTCATCGCCGTGGCATTGGCGCCCAGCATCTTGGTGCCGTTGAAGCTGGTGCCACCCAGCACACGGGTGATTTCCGACTGCAGCTGCTTGAACTCCTTGTCCAGCGAGTTCTTGTCCGAGCTGGAGTTGGTGGCGTTGCGCGACTGCACCGCCAGCTCACGCATGCGCTGCAGCGCGTCGCCGACCTTGGACAGTGCGCCTTCAGCCGTCTGCGACATCGAGATGCCGTCGTTGGCATTGCGGATGGCGACATTCATGCCGCGCACCTGGGCGTTCATGCGCTCGGCGATCGCCAGACCGGCGGCATCGTCCTTGGCCGAGTTGATCCGCAGGCCCGAGGACAGGCGCTGCATCGAGGTGGCCAGCGAGCTTTGCGAGCCGTTCAGATTGCGCTGGGCATTCAGTGAAGCGATGTTGGTGTTGATCGTGGCGGACATGGTGTGACTCCTTCAACGGGTTCGATGAGCGGGTCCTGGGACCCTTGGTGTCGCCCCCGCAGGACAGTGATTGGGGCCGTGAGATGCATTTCGGAGCGTCGATCGCCGGACTTGAGGCCGATTCACATCTTTTTTCAATCGACCACCGGACTCAAGTTCCGTCGGGCGGCGAACTGCCCTCCCCGAACCTGTCTTTTCGGCGTCTGGGCGGCGCCACTGGAGGCCTAAGGTCCGCCCGATGACGACCGATACGCCTGCGCACGCGCGCATCGCGCTGGTGATGATTGCGCGCAACGAAGCCCGCTGCATCCGCCGCGCGATCGACAGCCTGCGCCCCCATGTGGACGACTGCCTGGTGCTCGACACCGGCTCGGACGACGCCACCCCGACCCTGGCCCGGGCCGCTGGCGCCCGGGTCGAGGCCTTTGGCTGGGTCGACGACTTCTCGGCCGCCCGCAACGCCGCGCTGGACCTGGCGCCGGCCGACTGGCACCTGGTGGTGGATGCCGACGAGTGGCTGGTCCGGGGCGCATCCTGTCTGGCCACCCTGCGCCGGCAGGCCCCGACCTTCGTGGGTCAGGTCTGCGTCGACAGCCAGCAGGATGGCGACGCCGGCAATGTGCCCAGCTGGATCAGCCGCGTGCTGCCCGCCGGCGTGCGCTACGCCGGGCGCATCCATGAACAGCCGGTTCATGCGCTGCCGGTGCGCCGGCTGGACCTGGTGCTGGGGCACGACGGCTACCAGGGCGAGGCGCTGGCGCGCAAGGCCGGCCGCAATGCGCGCCTGCTGGATCAGGCGCTGTCCGCGGAGCCCGAGGACGCCTATCTCTGGTACCAGTCCGGCAAGGACCATGATGTCTACGGACGCTGGCCTGAAGCCGTGGCGGCCTTCGACCAGGCCCGGCAGCGCCCGGGCCACGAGGCCTGGCGCCATGACCTGGTGGTGCGCCATCTGCACGCCCTGAAATGCCTGGGGCACCACAGCCAGGCCATGCAGCTGGCCGAGGCCGAACTGGCGCGCTGGAGCGACTCGCCCGATTTCTTCTTTGCGCTGGGCGACCTGCTGCTGGACTGGGCCGCCCAGGCGCCGGAGCGCGCTGCCGAGCTGGTGCCGATGATCGAAGCCGCCTGGCAGCGCTGCCTGGCGATCGGCGAGCGGCCGGACCTGGAAGGTGCCGTGGCGGGCCGCGGCAGCCATCTGGCCGAGCGCAACCTGGCCCTGCTGCACCAGTTGCTCGGCTGAAACACGCCCGTTTTCGGCGCCTCATCCGGCCTATTGCGCCCGGCGCGCTGCCTACAGTGCGTTGACATGAAGCATGCTGCCCACCGCGCCGAGGCGCACCGCCGTGCCGGCCTCAGCGCCATGCGCGCCCAGGCCTGGCAACAGGCCGCTGCCGAATTCGAGCGCGGTACCCGCCTGGCGCCCGCCGACGCCCTGCTGTGGATGAACCTGGCACGTGCCCGCCTGGGCCTGCGCCAGCTCGATCCCGCCATTGCCGCCGCCCGAGAAGCGGTGGCAACCGACCCGGCCCTGCCACTGGCGCGCCGTCTGCTGGCCGATGCGCTGCTCCAGTCCCACCGTCCGGCCGAGGCCGCCGAGGTCTTCGACGCCCTGCCGCCCGGCAGCCCGCGCGACTTCGACTGGCACAACGCCCACGGCAACGCCCTGCTGCTGGCCGGCCGCCATGCCGATGCCATCCAGGCCTTCTTCCAGGCCCTGGCGCTGAAGATCGACGCGCCTCTGGTGCACTACCGCCTGGGCCTCAGCTTCATGCACCTGGGCCTGCGCCACGAAGGCGTGCAGTGCTACCGCACCGCGATCGCGCTGGACGATCCCACGGTGCGCGCGCTGGCGCTGTCGCTGCTGGTGCACGAGCAGCGACAGACCTGCGACTGGGCCACCCTGGAGGCCGACACCGCCGCCCTGCTGCAGGCCATGGACGGCGCCGACCTGGCGCTGGGACAGCTGCTCTCGCCCTTCGCGCTGCTGGCGGTGGACGCCACGCCAGCGCAGCAGCGCCGCATGGGTGCGCTGCGCTCGCGCGGCCTGACCGAACATGTGCGACCGCTGCCGCCGCCAGGTCCGCGCCGGCCAGGCCCGCTGCGCGTGGGCTACCTCTCCAGCGACTTTCACCAGCACGCTACCGCCGCACTGCTGGCCGAGGTGCTGGAGCGGCGCAATCGCCAGCGCTTCGAGGTCACGCTGTACTCGCACAGCCAGAATGATGGCACCGAGCTGGAGCAGCGCGTGCGCGGCGCCTGCGAGCACTTCGTCGATGTCTCGCTGCTGGGCCACAAGGCCATCGCCCAGCGCATCCGCGACGACGGCATCGACCTGCTGGTCGACCTGAAGGGCCACACCCGCGGCAGCCGCTTCGAGCTGCTGGCCTGGCGCCCGGCCCCGGTCCAACTGGCCTGGCTGGGCTACCCGGCCAGCACCGGCGCCGACTTCATCGACTACATGGTGGGCGACCCCGTGGTCACGCCGCTGGAGCACGCCGCGAACTACAGCGAACAGATCGCCCAGCTGCCGCACAGCTACCAGCCCAACGACCGCCGCCGCGCCTTGCCGCCAGCTCCCAGCCGCGCCTCGCTGGGCCTGCCCGTGGACGCCGCGGTGCTGTGCTGCTTCAACCAGACCTACAAGATGTCGCCGCACATGCTGGACCTGTGGGCCCGCATCCTGCACGGCTCACCGCGGGCGGTGCTGTGGATGCTGGCCTGGGACCCGCATGCCCGCAGCGTGCTGACGTGCGAGCTGGGCCAGCGCGGCGTGCCGTCCGAGCGGGTGTTCTGGGCCCCCAAGCTGGGCCTGGCCGAGCACATCGCCCGGCTGCGTGCCGCCGACCTGTTCCTCGACACCTGGCCCTGCAACGCCCACACCACCGCCAGCGAGGCCCTGTGGGCCGGTGTGCCGGTGCTGACCGTGCCCGGCCCCACCTTCGCCTCGCGCGTGGCAGCCAGCCTGGTCAGCGCCTGCGAGCTGCCTGACCTGGCCTGCGCCAGTGAGGACGCCTATGTGGAGCGCGCCATCGCGCTGTCCGAGGCGCCCGCCGAGCTGGCCGCCCTGAAGGCCCATCTGGAGGCCCGCCGGATGAGCCTGCCGCTGTTCGACACCGACCGTTTCGTGCACGACTGGGAGGCGCTGCTGCTGCGCATGGCCGAGCGTGCGCAGGCGGGCCTGCCGCCGGCGCCGCTGCCTGCCCTCAACACGTCCGCCCCATGAGCCGCATCCCGACGCCCCAGGACGGCGACACCAGTGCGCTGCTGACCCGTCTGGACCAGCAGCAACTGGCCACCGACTTCGCCCAGCTCTCGCGCAGCGTGCGCAAGCGTCCGCTGGTGCTGTTCTTCGGCCGCAACGCCTTCAGCGACAACAGCAAGTACCTGTACCTGCGCGCGGTGGCCGCCTCACGCGGCTACGAGGTGCACTGGGCCACCTTCGACAGGACGCTGACCGCCACGCTGCAAGGTCTGGGTCTGCCGGTGATCCGCCTGGGCGCCGACATTGACGCCAGCATCGACACCCTGCTGCACGCCGCGGTGGCCATCTACACCGTCAACCCGATCGAAAGTCTGGGGCAACTGGCACCGCTGCTGGGCTGCCTGGCGGGCGCTAAGCAGCTGCAGCTGTGGCACGGCATCTCGGTCAAGCGGCTGACGCTTCAGCTGCTGCCTCACCTCAGCGCACGCGCCACCGAGCTGCGCCAGCCCTGGATCAGCAGCACCGGCGTCGACCACGTGGTGTCGACAGCGCCGGCCTTCGACGCCTACTGGCGCGAGGTCTTCGGCTGCCGCCATCTGGTGCGCGCCGGCCTGCCTCGCAACGAGGTGATCCTGCGCCAGGCCAGCGACCTGGAGATGGTGGGCGCCCGCCTGCCGGACGCAGTGCTGCCATTGCTGCAGGACAGTGCCCCGGCCTTGTTGCTGATGCCGACCTGGCAGCGCGGCAAGCCCACGCCGCTGACCGACCCGGGCTTCCTGCGCCGCGCCGAGGCCTGGGGCCGCGCCCAGGGCGCGCACCTGTTCCTCAAGGCGCACCCCAGCCTGATCGGTCGCGACTGCGGCCTGTCCGGCGTGGGCAGCCACCTGCACCTGCTCGATACCGCCCTGGACATCTACCCCTGGTTGTTCCGCTTCAATGCACTGGTCACCGACTACTCGTCGGTGATGTTCGACCACCTGCTCAGCGGCCATCCGGTGCTGACGCTGGACCTGGCCGACGGGCAGCACCAGCGCTTCGAGCCCGACTACAGTCTGGTTCCGCCGGGCGACTACCGCTACGACTTCTCGGCCGAGGGCTTCGAGGACGTCTGGCTGCGCGCGCTGCTCGACGACCCGCTGCGCGCGGCCCGCCAGGCCTACGCCCGCGAGATCTTCGCCAGCGACCCGGCCCAGGCCTGCGACGACTTGCTGCGGGTCGTGGACCGCCTGGTCGAGCAGGCCACAGCGCCCGACTGGCAGGTCTGGCAGCCTGCCGCCACCCACTGATGCCGGCCGAGAAGAGCCGCCGCAGGCACGTTTATCGCCCCACCGCCGGCGGGGGGGCTCGATAGAGTGCCTTGGCATGAGCCCTGGCGATTCCCTGTCCCTCGATCCCGCGCTGGTGGGCGCGCTGCAGGCACTGCAATCGCCGGCCGCCACCGACGAGGCACTCGCCGCTGCGGCTGATGCGCTGTGCATGCTGTTCGATCAGGCCGCCCAGCTGGGTCCCGACGGCGAACGCCTGATCGGCCAGGCCCTGGCCCGCCAGGTGGCGCCGGAGCAGCCTGGCGACACCCTGCTGGCCACACTGCGTCTGAGGTTCCTGATCGCCCACGCGCCGGTGCAGGAACTGGCCGAGGCCATCCAGGCCGCGCAGGCACTGCAGGACTGGCCACTGGCCCTGAAAGGCCTGGAGCGCCTGCACGACACACTGGGTGAACGCACGCCGCGCAGCGCCTTCGGACTGGCTGCGCACTGCCTGCACCTGCTGGGCCGCTATGCCGATGCCGAGCGATGGACCCGCGAGGGACTGGGCGCGGATGCGGCACGCATCGCCCCGTTGACTCCCTTCAGCCAGGACGAGCTGCTGGCCCGCTGGGGTGGCCGCAGTGATCCGGTGGTCAGCATCATCTGTACCACTTACAACCACGAGCGCTACATCGAAGACGCCCTTTGCGGTTTCCTCGGCCAGGACCTGGACCAGCCCTTCGAGATCCTGGTTCATGACGACGCGTCGACCGATCGCACCGCCGCGATCGTGCAGTCGTGGCAACGACGATACCCGCTGATCATCAAGCCCCTGCTGCAGCGCGAGAACCAGTTCTCGCGCGGCGTGCGGCCCTTCGAGCTGATGCTGGCGCGCGCTCGCGGCGCGTTCATCGCCACCTGCGAGGGCGATGACTTCTGGATCGATGCCGGCAAGCTCAGCCGCCAGTGCGCGCTGCTGCGCCAGGACCCGGCGCTGGTCTGCGTGATGCACAACTACCTGCACCTGGTCGAGTCGACGCTGACGCTGGCCCCTTGGCGGCCGACGCGGCATGACATTCGCGTCAGCCCGCGCGACCTCAAGCGCGTGCGCCTGCTGATCTGGCTGCCCACGCTGATGTTCCGCCGCTGCTTTGAGCAGATGCCGCCCGAGCGCGCACTGTCCACCGCCGGCGACAACTTCCTGACCTCCTGGCTGGGCACCTTCGGCGCTGGGCTGTTCGTCGACACCTTCGTCGGTGCCGTGCGGCGCGAGAACAACTTCAGCTCCTGGACCCCGCTGCCCGAAGCCGAGAAGGAGAAGCGCCGCGTGCGCAACTTCGCCGCCCTCGTGCGCCTGCACGAACGCCTGGGCGATGCTCAGGCAGTGCAGGACCTGATGCAACGCATCAACGAATCGCCGCTGTCCGCCCCTGACAAGCTGGCCCTGCTGCAGGCCACCCGATTGCCCCTCCCGGCCCCCGCCGAAGCGAGCCCCGCATGAAGCCCATCTACGTCACCCAGCCCGCCCTGCCTCCGCTGGAGGAGTTCATCCCCTACCTGCAGCAGATCTGGGACAGCCGCATCCTGACCAACCAGGGGCCGATGCACCAGGCGCTGGAGCAGCAGTTGTGCGACCACCTGGGGGTGGAGCACATCTCGCTGTTCGCCAACGGCACGCTGGCCCTGGTCACCGCGCTGCAGGCGCTGCGCATCTCGGGTGAGGTGATCACCACGCCCTACTCCTTTGTCGCCACCTCGCACGCGCTGCTGTGGAACGGCATCAGCCCGGTCTTCGTCGACATCGACGGTCAGACGATGAACCTGGATCCGGCGAAGATCGAGGCGGCCATCACCCCGCGCACCAGCGCCATCCTGCCGGTGCACTGCTATGGCACGCCCTGTGACATGGACGCCATCCAGCGCATCGCCGACGACTACAACCTGCGCGTGATCTACGACGCCGCCCATGCCTTCGGTGTGCGCCAGAAGGGCCAGAGCGTGCTCAAGGCCGGCGACCTGTCGATCCTGAGCTTCCATGCGACCAAGGTCTTCAACACCTTCGAGGGCGGCGCCATCGTCTCGCCCGACGCCAAGACCAAGCAGCGCATCGACCATCTGAAGAACTTCGGTTTCGTCAATGAGACCACCGTGGTGGCCGCCGGCATCAACGGCAAGATGAGCGAGGTCAACGCCGCCTTCGGTCTTCTGCAGCTCAAGCATGTGGACGCTGCCCTGCAGCGCCGCGCCGAGATCGAGGCGCTGTACCGCGAGCGCCTGCAGGAGCTGCCGGGTCTGCGCCTGCTGAGCCCGCCGCCCGCCGACACCACGCGCAACCACTCCTATTTCCCGGTGCTGGTGACGCCCGAGTTCACCGTCTCGCGCGACCGCCTGTACCAGATCCTGAAGGACCAGGGGGTGCACGGCCGGCGCTATTTCTACCCGCTGATCAGCGAGTTCCAGATGTACCGCCACCTGCCCAGCGCGCGCGCCGACGGCCTGCCGGTGGCCCATGCGCTGTCACGCCAGGTGCTGTGTCTGCCGATCTATCCGGCGCTGGCCGACGCCGACGTGCACCGCATCACCGACCTGGTCTGCCAGGCCGCCGAGCTGCGCCTGCAGGCCGCCGCCTGAGCGAGGTCGCCATGGCGACGCAGCCGCACGCCATCCTGTGCCTGTCGGGCTACAACCAGCGCGCCGTGGTGGCGCTGTGCCGCGACAGCGCCGCGCGCGGCGTGCCGCTGTACCTGGCCGCCAACGGCGCCACCGACCCCATCCTGCGCACCAGCTACGCCGAGCGGGTACTGGTCACCCGCGAGCAGCCTGCCCTGACGCTGGACGCGCTGCTGGACTGGATCGGCACCCTGCGCCGCCAGCATCGCCACACGCGGGTGATGATCGCGCCGTCCAGCGAGTTCCTCAACCGCTTTGCGCTGCGCCACCGCGCGGCGCTGGAGGACGCGGGCGCGGTCGTCCCGCTGGTCGACGAGGCCCTCTACGCGCGCATCTCCGACAAGCACAGCTTCGGTGCGATGTGTCAGGCCCATGGCCTGGCCGTGCCCGAGGAGCTGCCGCAGCCCCCCGCCGCCTACCCCTTCGTGGCCAAGCCGCTGCGCTATGCGGGTGCCGATGGCCGCCAGCTCAAGCCGCACCTGATCCTGGGGCCGAACGAGCGCGCGCGCTTCGAGCGCGAGGAGCAGGCGGCTGACTTCTACTTCCAGGCCTTCGCCACCGGCCGCAGCCTGTACCTGCTGGCCCACCTGGGCCGCGACGGACGCACGCAGAGCCTGTCGCAGGAGAACCTGCTGCAACAGCGGGACGGTGGCTCGATCATCCTGGCGCGCCGCAGCGGCTTCCACCACACGTCCGAGGCCGGGCGCTACCTGGCCATGCTGCGCGCCGAAGGCTTCCACGGCTTGATCATGGTTGAGCTGCGGCAGGCCCTGGACAGCGGCCGCTGCGTGATGATTGAGGCCAACCCGCGGATGTGGGGCCCGATGCAGTTCGCGCTGGACAACGGCCTGGACCTGTTCGGCGGCCTGTGGCGCGATGCCTTCGGCGCCGAGCCGCCCCCCCGGCCGGACGTGCCGCCCCCTGGGGGCGGTGCCTACTACTTCTGGAGCGGCGGCCTGGTGCCGGCGTCCCAGCCCTATGCCTTTCACCAGTACGACTCTGCGCGCCTTCTGGACGAGCACGCGGCCATTGCCGCCTGCGACCTGTTCGACCGCGACGACACCCGCGCACTGCATCACCACGAATTGAGCCCCACACCATGATCGACCGCCAGCTCCAGACGCTCTACCAGGCCGCCAGCAAGCACAGCCAGTACCAGGTGCTGCCACCGGCGGTGCTGGACCTGCTGCCGCAGGACGCGGTGCAGGTGAAGTCACGCTTCGAGCGCGAGCGCCTGGACTACATCACCAGCCGGCTGGATCTGCGCGGCTGCCGTGTGGCCGACATCGGCGGCAACACCGGTTACTTCTCGTTCGAACTGCTTGAGCGCGGCGCCACCGCGGTCAGCCACATCGAGGGCAACACCGCCCACCACCGCTTCGTGGCCCATGCCGCGGAGCGCCTGGGGCTGGCTGACTGCCTGCTGAGCGAGAACCGCTACATCGACTTCGAGCACCCCGACCTGGCGCCGCACGACGTGGTCTTCCTGCTGAATGTGCTGCACCATGTGGGCGACGACTACGGCGACCCCGCCACGCAGGCTGACAGCGTGCAGGCCACGATGCTGGCCGCGCTGCGCCAGTTGGCGCCGCGGACGCACCACCTGGTGCTGCAGCTGGGCTTCAACTGGCAGGGCGACCCGAAGCGCCCGATCTTTGCGCACGGCAGCAAGGCCGAGGTGATCGATCTGGTCAAGCAGCTGGGCGATGACTATGAGGTGCTGGCTGTCGGCATCGCCAGCCGCGGCGAGGACGGCCGCGTGGTCTACCGCGACCTCGACGCGCACAACATCGCGCGCGACGACCGTCTGGGCGAGTTCCTGAATCGGCCGCTGTTCATCCTGCGCTCGCGCCGCTGGCCGCAGCACTGAGCGCCGGGCGCGCGCTCAGCGGCGCCGCTCGGCCACGCCGAATCCCGTGCGGCCGAAGCCGTTGCCGTTGTAGAACAGCAGTTGGCGATCACCCAGGTTCAGCACATACGGGTAGGCCACGGCCTGGCCGTCCCAGGCCTCGGCGCTGGCGTCGCAGGCCAGACCCACACGCTCGTCCATCCGTGTCCAGTGGCGGCCATCGTCGGACTCGGCGTAGCCGGCCCGGTAGCCCTGGCGCGGGTCGGTGCGGAAGGCGCGCAGGTCGCGCCGGCTGTACCACATGCGCCAGCGGCCCTCGTCCCACAGCACCGAGGGGCGCGCGGTGGCCTCCCACTCGTGCGCCGGCGGGATGCAGGTGATGTCCTCGCGCACCCAGTCGATGCCATCCACCGAGTGGCCGTGCTTGACGTGGTAGAAGATCTCGGGGCGACCGTCGATGACCTTCCAGGCGCTGCCGCTGGTGTACCAGAGCTGGAAGCCCTGGGGCGTGCGCAGGACGTCGACCGCGCCGGTGTAGAAGGGCTCGCTGCGGGTGCGGTCGAGCACCGCGCCGTCAAAGGCGCGCTGGAAGCTGGTGCCGCCGTCCTCGCTGATGGCCAGGCCGATCGCGTTGCGGGTGTGCACCGTCGTGCTGGGGTTCCAGCCGATGAAGTACATGTAGAGGCGCTCGCCCACCCGCAGCACACAGGAGACATTGGCGCCCGAGTCATCGAAGGCGCCCAGCGTGCCCAGGTCCAGCACCGGCCGGTCGTGCACGTACAGCACGCGGGTCGGGTCCTCGGCACTGACATCGACGAAGCTGGTGCGGGTGCGGCCGCGCTCATCCCGCGTGCCGAAGTAGACACGGATCGTCTGCGGGTCGATCAGCAGCGGGGTGGGCTTGTGGCAGTGGCTGGCATCGAAGCCGTGCCGGCCCGAGGGCGCATAGATCCGGCCCAGCTTGCGCCAGGCCTGGGGCCGGTCGGGGTCGTAGAGCATCCGGCGCTCAGGCGCGGGCGGTGACGCGGGCCACCACGTCGGCCTTCAGCTCAGTGCTGGACACGCCCTCGGTGCGCGGCAGATAGACCACCTCGCACATGTCCTTGAAATCGTCGAAGCGGCCCTCCCAGTCGCTGCCCATGACCAGCGCGTCGGCGCCATAGGCGCAGATGTCGCGCGCCTTCTGGTCCCAGGCCTCCTCGGCGATCACTTCGTCGACATGGCGGCAGGCCTTGACCATCGCCACCCGGTCCTCGAAGGGCACCACCGAGTGCTTGCCCTTGAGCGCATTGAACTCATCGGTCGACACCGCCACGATCAGCCGGTCGAATCGCTGCTTGATGCGCTCGAACAGCCGCACATGGCCGATGTGGAACAGGTCGTAGGTGCCGTAGGTGATCGCCACCGTCGGCCCCGGATGGGCCGGCAGGCGGATCAGCGAGGCCGAGGGGATCGGGCGCGCGGCGCGGGCGTGGGGGTTCATCGCGGGACTCCGGGCTGGTCGCGCCCGCAGGACATCCGCGGCACGCGCTTCACACTCTAGGCCGCAGCAGCCGGTGCAATGGCCGGATCAGCGGGGGTTTGCGCCGCCGTTTGCAGGCTGGCC
>JAFLDI010000180.1 GCA_017302485.1 Burkholderiales bacterium
CTTATTTATTCCTTCGTTGACTCTTTTATTGGTCTGCTCTTTAACAATTACATTAAAAGGAACATTAATTAATTTGCTTACACCAAATGCAGTTAATTCCCACGCCGCGGCGCCCACGCCCAGCGCCGCCACCACGGCGAACAGGCGGTGCGTCCAGTGGATGGCCACCAGCGCCTCGAAGGACAGGATCCGGCCGTCGGCGGCATGGCCCAGTTCGCGCAGCGGCGCAAAGCCCTCGGCCCAGGCCATGGCCGGCCAGCCCTGGCCGTTGCAGCCGGGGAAGTCCTGGCAGGCCAGCACCGCGTAGTTGGTGCTGACCCAGCCGCCCAGGGCCACCTGCAAGCACAGCAGGCCCAGCGCCACGCCCAGCAGCCGGCCTGTCCACGCAGGCAGCGGCGGCTCCGCACGGCGCGCAAACGAGGCCTGCTGCACCACCAGCAAGGCCAGCAGCAGCAGCGCACCCAGCAGGTGCAGCGTGACGATGGCCGGGTAGAGCTTGAGCGTCACGGTGTACTTGCCGAACAGGCCCTGCACGATCACCCACACCAGGGTCGCGGCGCTCCAGCCCCAGGAGTGGGGCAACACCTGGCGGTGGCGCCAGCTGACCACCGCGCCGATCAGGATCAGCAGGCCCACGCCCATCGCCAGGTAGCGGTGCAGCATCTCGATCCAGGCCTTGGCCCAGGTGACCGGCCCGCTGGGCTGAGCGGCCTCGGCCGCAGCGATGTGTGCGCCGGCGCCGATCGGGCTGGCCACGCCATAGCAGCCTGGCCAGTCCGGGCAGCCCAGGCCGGAATCGGTGAGCCGGGTGAAGACGCCGAAGACGATCAGGTCAAAGGTCAGGAACAGCGTCAACAGGGTCAGCGCAGCCAGGCGGCGCTGGGCATCGGCGCCACGGGTTCGCAGCAACCACCACAGCAGCGGCAGGCTGGCCACGCCCAGGCCGACGGCGGCCAGGCGCAGGAGGGCGGCGGTGGAATGGTCTGGGAGCATGCAGCGCTGTGGCGCCGTTCCGACGAACGGCCCTCAGGTTTACCCGAATAAGCATCGCCGAAAGATGGCGGCGGCGGATTGTCACCCGGGTGGTGGCGCGCTTCAGGCGCGCTTTCATCGGGAGAAATGCTGAGCGATTGCGATTTGTCAGGCCGTGCCGCGGCCGGTAGCATGCGGGGGAGAGGGGCGGATTGATTTTTCGCAATCGGCCCGGGACCAGATTCCTACAGACCCACCGACCGGCGTCCCACAGCGCCGGCGCAGCACAGGAGACAGCATGTCGCACGACGTCGGCGCCGCCCACGCTCACCATGACGCCCACCACGGCGATCACCATGGCGGCCACTGGGAATGGAGCGTCTACCCGTTCCTGGCCAGCATGGGCATCTTCGCGCTGGCCGTCGCCTTCAGCTTCCATTTCGTCTACCACAACGGCCTGCTGGCAGCGATCACGCTGGGCATCGGCGTGGTGCTGTGCCTGGCGGGCGTGGTGGGCTGGACCGCCGAGGCCATGGGCCACGGCGAGGGCCTGTCCTACGGCGCGATGGGCTGGTTCATCCTGGCCGAAGCGATGATCTTCGTGTCCTTCTTCGCGATGTACTGGTTCGCGCGCCTGAACGCGCCGTCCTGGCCGCCCGAGAACACGCCCCACATCGACACCGTGCTGCCGCTGGTCATGACCGCGGTGCTGGTGGCCTCGTCGTTCACCATCCACCACGCCGAAGCGCTGCTGCACGACGGCAACCAGGCCGGTGCGCGCACCTGGGTGCTGATCACCATCGTGCTGGGCGCCACCTTCCTGGGCATGTCGGCCTGGGAGTGGAACCACCTGATCCATGGCGGCTTCGTGCCGGGCACCAACATCTTCAGCACGGCCTTCTTCTCGATCACCGGCTTCCACGGCGGCCACGTGATCGTCGGCCTGTCGATCTTCCTGGCCGGCATGCCCTCGCTGATGCGCGGCGATGCCGATCTGGGCTTCCTGCGCACCGCGGGCCTGTACTGGCACTTCGTGGACATCATCTGGTTCTTCGTCGTCTCGCAGATCTATTTCTGGTGACCCGAACCACGGACTGAGACAGGAACGCTGAGATGCGACGGCTGGCCGCCTGGGTGCTGGCGCTGGTGACCGGAGTGTCGCTGGCGGGCGGCCGTGCGCCCGATCCCGAACGCACGCAGATCGACCCTTCGGTGACCCGCATCGACGAGCAGGCCCACCTGGGCCAGATGCTGGACCGCTCGACCGCCTTGTTCGACGAGCAGGGCCGGCGCTTCACCTTCGGCGAGTTGCTGGGCAAGCCGACGATCCTGGTGCTGTCCTATTTCGGCTGCGACGGCACTTGCCCGACGATCAACCGCAACCTGGCCCGTGCCCTGCCCGGCGTCACCCGCTTCCAGCCAGGCAAGGACTACCAGGTGCTGACGGTCTCCTTCGACCGCCAGGACAACCCCGAACGCGCCGGCGAGTTCATCCGCCAGCTGCAGTCCGAGGTGCCGGGGGCCGACCGCGGCTGGCGCTTCGCGGTGCTGGCCGACGCCGCCCCGGAGGCCCCGCAGCGCTTCGCCAAGCAGGTGGGCTTCAACTTCTTCTGGTCGCGCTTCGACAAGACCTTCCTGCACCCCAATGTGCTGGTCTTCCTGACGCCCGATGGCCGGGTCGCCCGCTACCTGTACGGCACGGCGATGGATGCGCAGAACCTGCAGCTGGCGCTGATCGATGCCGACTGGGGCCGCATCAGCGAGTCGAAGGACAACCTCTTCGACATGATCACCGGCGCCTGCTACAGCTTCAACTACGCCGAGGGGCGCTACCAGCCGAACTACGCCCTGCTGACGGGCGTGGCCTCCCTTCTTTTCGGGCTCGGGTCGATCGGCCTGGGCCTGTGGGCCTATCGAAAAAAACCCGCCAGGAGACCTGTGCATGCACATTGAGACCCACAACCCGCCCCGGCGTCTGACGCTGCGGCCCGTGCTGGCCGCGGCCACCGGACTGCTGCTGAGCCTGCCGGCCCTGGCTTACGAGGCCAAGACCGCTGCGCCCGGCGTCATCAACGACCCGGCCGCCGGCTACGACAAGCTGTGGCACGAGGTGCTGATCGACATCACCGTGATCGGCGTGATCTTTGCGCTGGTGATGGCCTGGTTCCTGATCAAGTACCGCCAGAAGAAGCCCGGCGAGGTGGGCAGTGCGCCCAAGCTCAGTTCGGCCGCCATGGTCGGCTGGGCGGTGATCCCGATCTTCGTCTTCCTGTCGGACGACCTGTTCCTGGCCGCCAACGGCTGGAAACTGTGGAACGATTACCGCGACGTCCCGGCCGACCGTCTGGAGGTCAAGCTGGAGTCGGGCATGTACAGCTGGGACTACACCTATCCCAATGGCGTGCAGGCACAGAACATCCTGCGCGTGCCGGCCGGCAAGCCGATCATGCTGCGCATGACCAGCCGGGACACGCTGCACAGCCACTTCATCCCCGACTTCCGGGTCAAGGAAGACTCGATGCCCGGGCGCATCACCTACCTGTGGTTCTACCCCAAGGCACCTGGCGAGCACGTGGTGACTTGCGCCGAGTACTGCGGCGTGATGCACGGCTACATGGCGGGCAAGGTGGTGGTCCTGCCCGAAGCTGAATTCAAGGCCTGGCTGGACGGCGAAGCCGCCAAGCTTGCCGCGGCCAACAAGCCGGCCTGACGCACAACAAGGAGTCACACACGTGAACTTGAAGGAATGGCTCTTCACGACCGACCACAAGCGGGTCGGCATCCTCTACCTGATCGGCTCGATCGCCGCCTTCGGCGTCGCCGGCTTCGCCGCGCTGATGATGCGCCTGGAGCTGTCGCAGCTCGGCCCGACGCTGACCAGCAACCCGACGCAGTACAACGTCTGGCTGTACACCCACGGTGCGGTGATGATTCTGGGCTTCCAGATCCCTGCGCTGACCGGCTTCTTCGCCAACTACTGCATCCCGCTGATGATCGGCGCCAAGGACGTGGCCTTCCCGCGCGTCAACGCGCTGTCGGTGTGGCTGTTCTATGCCGGCATCTTCCTGGCACTGCTGACCTTCGTGGTGCCCGATCCCCCTGATGTCATGTGGACCGGCTACCCGCCCTACTCCACCATCACCACCGGCAACACCGCGCTCTACACCTTCACCGTGCTGATCCTGGGCTTTGCCTCGATCATCGGTGGCGTGAACTTCCTGACCACGGTGGCCTACATGCGCGCGCCGGGCCTGAAGTGGAGCAACCTGAACATCTTCGTGTGGTGCACGCTGGGCGCCTTCGTGCTGCAGCTGATCTTCGTGCCGGTGCTGGGCACCGCGGTGACGCTGCTGAGCTTTGACAAGTACCTGGGCACGCACTACTTCGACGCCACGGCCGGCGGTGACGTGCTGACCTACCAGAACCTGTTCTGGTTCTACTCGCACCCGGCGGTGTACGTGATCTTCATGCCCTTCTTCGGCGTGGTGTTCGAGATCATCGCCACCTTCGCCCGCAATCGCATCTTCAACCTGAAGGTGGCGCTGTGGGGCGGCATCGGCGGCATCGTGGTGCTGTCGGGCGTGGTGTGGGTGCACCACCTGTACGTATCCGGCATGGCCGACTGGATCCGCATCGGCCAGATGGTGACGACGCTGATGATCTCGGTCCCGGTGGGTCTGCTGGTGATCTCGCTGGCAGGCACGCTGTACAAGGGCTCGATCACCTTCGAGACCCCGATGCTCTACGCGCTGGGCGTGCTCTTCCTGTTCCTGATCGGCGGCCTGACCGGCATTCCGCTGGCGCTGACCTCGCTGACCCTGCACCTGTCCGAGACCTATTACGTGGTGGGCCACTTCCACTACGTGATGGCGGTGGCTGGTACCTTCGCGATCTTCGGCGGCGTGTACTACTGGTTCCCGAAGATGACGGGCCGCATGTACAACGAGTTCTGGGGCAAGATGGGCTTCTGGATCACCTTTGTCGGCGTCAACATCGTCTTCTGGCTGATGATGACCGTGGGCGTCAAGGGCATGCCGCGCCGCTACTACGACTACCAGCACTTCCCGCAGTTCGAGAGCGCGCACCAGTGGATGACCATCGGCGCCATCATCCTGGGCGTGGGCTTCCTGATCGCGGTGCTGAACTGGATCATCGGCGCCGTCAAGGGTGCCCCTGCCGGCGACAACCCCTGGGGCTCCAAGTCGCTTGAGTGGACCACCGTCTCGCCGCCGCCGCATGGCAACTGGCCGTCGCCGCCCAGCGTGCATGACGACTGGACGCCCTACGACTACGCCAAGTCCTGAGAATCGCCCCGACGTGAACGCAGGGGCAGCTCCGCGCTGCCCCTGTCTCCATCCAGCCCATCGGCATGTCTGCATCCACCCGCGCGCCGCTCGCTGTCCGGCGACACCTGCTGATCGGCACCGCGCTGGTCGGGCTGGGGGGCGTCCTGGTCGCGATGTCGCTGCAACGCGCACCGGCGCAGGCGCCCGACCCGACAGCGGCGCAGACCGGCAACGGCGTGCAGATCCTGGACACGCCGCGTGCCCTGCCCGAGTTCTCGGCCACCGCCCCCGGCGGCCTGCGCAACCTGGCCAGCCTGCGCGGCCACTGGAGCGTGGTCTTCTTCGGCTACACGCAGTGCCCCGATGTGTGTCCCGGCAGCCTGAGCATGCTGGCCGCGGCCTTGAAGCAGTTGCCCGCCGAGGCACGGCCGTCGGTGCTGTTCATCTCCGTCGACCCGGCGCGTGACACGCCCGAATTGCTGTCGCAGTACGTGCCCGCCTTTGATCCGGCCTTCGAGGGCGCGGCCGGCACCGATGCGACGATCGCCGAGCTGACCCGCTCGCTGGGGGTGGTCTACGAGCGCCATGCGCCGACGGCCAGCGGCCAGTACACGGTGGACCACACGGCATCGCTGTTCCTGGTGGACCCGCAGGCCCGGCTGAAGG
The DNA here is from genome assembly GCA_017302485.1 of Burkholderiales bacterium. GTDB lineage: Bacteria > Pseudomonadota > Gammaproteobacteria > Burkholderiales > Burkholderiaceae_C > Ideonella. Next base: position 5,925 of record JAFLDI010000180.1, read on the forward strand.
CTGTGTTCACCCCGCCCCACGACGCCGACGCGGTGGCAGCGGCCCTGCGCCGTCTCAGGAGCTGAGGGCGCGATGCGGCCACATCGACTGCAGGCAGGCGAGCACGAACATCACGCCGCCGATCACCGCGATCAGGCCGCCCAGGCCCATCATGCCCATGCCGATGCGCTCGCCCAGCGTGGTCAGCACCTGTTCGCTGCCCGCCACCTTGCGCTGCACGCCGTAGCCGCCCGACCAGGCCAGGCCCAGCACATGCATCAACTGCCCGCCGCCGTAGACCAGCGGCTGCCAGCGCGCGAAGCCCGCCCTGACCGGCCGGAAACCCAGCGTGGGCAGCAGTGCATAGGCCAGGCCCATGAAGGCCAGCGTCACGCCGACGATCGATCCGTGGTAGTGCGCGGGCACCACCACGTTGACGCCGCGGATCAGGAAGGCCAGGACGCCGCCGGTGGCAAACAGCAGCAGCGAGGCCAGGTAGGCCGAGCGCTGCGGGCTGGCCGCTGCGCGCCAGACACCGGGCAGCACCGACAGGGCCATCCAGCCCAGCGGCAGCATCAGCAGGTGACCCCAGCGCATCAGCTGCGCGAAGCCCTCCATCTGCTCACCGGTACCCACCGGCTTGAGCGCCAGCAGCACGGGCACCACCAGCAGCGGCAGGGCCGCCAGGGCGAAGGCCTGTCGCACCCGGGCCGGCTGCCAGCGGGCCTCGGTGATCGAGGCCCCCAGCCACAGCCAGGCCACGGCGGCCAGCAGGGCATGCTGGAACTGCAGCGCATGACCGGCGCCCCAGAACAGCTTCTCGTAGTGGGCCTGGCCCTGGCCCGGTGGCAGCAGCCACAGCGTCCAGACCAGGGTCAGCCAGGCCAGCGCGCCGGCACTGGCCGCCAGGCGGATGCCCAGGGCCAGTGCGCGCGCCGGCTCGCCCGACTGGCCGTCGGGACGGGCGAACAGCATCGCGCGCAGCCAGGCGACCGCGAAGCCCAGGCCACAGGCCCCCAGCGAGGCCAGGAACACCGGCTG
>JAFLDI010000181.1 GCA_017302485.1 Burkholderiales bacterium
CCCGGCGTCGCGTTCGCTTGGCCGTCTGTCCCAGGCCCAGGCTGTGCTGCTTCATGGGCCCTATCGTCTCAGGGCTTCACGTCGGTGCCAAGCACGGCGTGGGGCGATTTATGCAGACCTTCCCTAAGCGCCACCGCTACTGTGTGCCGTTGCTCCAGCTGGCTCAATGCGTGAAGCAGCCGATTCGCCCGCCGGACGATCTCGACTTGTTCTTCCATAGGTGGCAGTTCAACCGGAGCCGACATGACAGTCTGCTGGTTGATCTTCGGCATGTTGCCGGCAGTGCCAGTGGCGTGATCGCGGAAGTACCGTCGCGTCGGCTCAGCACTCAATAGGAAGTAAAGAAACCGGCCGTCCACTCGGTTGTTTGGGCGGCACTTCATCATCAGGTCGGGATAGATGAAGGACTGGGGCGGGCCGTCGAAGATTGCACTCACGCCAACGTACTCAAGCGTGTTGGCTCGCTGAATCAGGATGTCCCCAGGCTCCAGCCAGAGGTGGGAGTCCGCTGGAACCGATTCATCGATGAATTTGGTGTGTTGCGACAGGAAGCGTCCGGAGGTGGTCGCCGAAAGCGTCAAGGATCGGACCGACGTCTCGTAGTCAACAGACTTGGGTGAGTAGCCATTTCTCGGCTTCCCATCGAGCAAGTCACCTACGGTGGTGGGGACCCAAGCCGATGCTTCGCGGTTGTCGCGCCAATCCGCTGTCAGTGAACCATTGGTCGCCGCGCCCAGCACTGCCTGCCGAAACCGCCTGAGCAACGCCGGAATGGCCTCCAGGCGGTCCTGGCAGGCTTGGATGCGCGCCAAAAGGGTGTCGAGTTGGTCGGCGATGCGGGTCTGTTCGGGCCGTGGCGCCAAGACCAGTGGTGCGGCCCTTCCTGCGTCCGTCCCCAGGCGCGGCATGTTCATGCCGTGGCTCGCGGCCTCGACGTACTTCAGAAAGGCGGGATGCTTGAGCCAGTGGAACAGGTATCGCTGTTCGAGCGCTGGGCCGGCCTGCACCGGCACGATCTCCGTGGTGCAGAAGCCCGGCGCGTCGGCGATGACCACCTTGTTGAGGTACGGCCGCAGTTTGCCGTAGAGAACATTACCGGTGTCAAAGCGGTTCTTCGTGCTGAGCGACTTTCGCTGGGACTGGGTCAGCCGCTGCAGAATGCGCGAGCTGTCCTTCTCGATGTCCTCCAACTCCAGCACCCAGGCACCTGCGGGAATGTCCGCCGGCTCGACCTTCACGGTTTTGCCGTAGTTGGTGACTGTGCCCAAGGTCGTGACTGCCCAGCTCGGGGGCAAATCCGTACCCAGAGCGCCGACGTCCCTAACCGAAGCTGATTCCGTCACGGCTGTGCTCCGACGGCTTCGGGCTCAGCGGTTTCGTCGGCAAGAAGGCTGTCGAGCAGCGCATCCGGGTCCTCGCCCAACTCATCAAGCAGCGCGCGCAGTTCGGTCACGGCTGCATTCAGTTCGCGCAGCGCCAGCGCGGCAACGCGCGCCGGGTTCTCGCTGTCCTGCTGCGCCGTAGACGCGCCGCTGTCTTTCAGCCAAGCGATGTCCAGGTTATCGCCCCGCTGCGCGATCTGCTCGCGCGTGAAGCGGCGCCAGCGGCCCGCCTCGCCGGAGTCCTGTCGCTCGGCCAGCGCGGCCGGGCCGCCGCGCGGGTCGCTGCCGAACACGTCTTCGAACCTATCGCGCGGCTGGCTGGCCGGGGCGTCGGGCGGGGTGCAGAAGTAGTCGCGCGTGAAGGGCGTGCGCTTGCCGAAGGCGGGCATGTTGGCCCGCATGTCGTACACCCACACCTCCTGGGTGTTGCCCTTGTCGGTTTCGCCGCGGGTGAAGAACAGCACGTTGGTCTTCACGCCCTGGGCGTAGAAGATGCCGGTGGGCAGGCGCAGGATGGTGTGCAGGTTGCACTTGTCCATCAGGTCGCGCCGGATGTCGGTGCCGATGTTGCTCTCGAACAGCACGTTGTCGGGCAGCACCACGGCGGCCCGTCCGCCGGGCTTGAGGGCGCGGTAGATGTGCTGCAGGAAGGCGAACTGTTTGTTGCTGGTCTCGAAAGTGAGATCGCCGCGCGTGGGCAGGCCGCCGCCCTTCTTGGTGCCGAAGGGCGGGTTGCTGAGGATCAGCGTGGCCGGCGGCAGCTGCTTGTGGTCGTCGCTCAGCGTGTCGCCATAGGTCACGCCGCCTTCGATGCCGTGCAGCAGCATGTTCATCAGCGCCAGGCGGTGCGTGTCCTGCACCAGCTCCATGCCGTGAAAGGTCTGGTGTCGGTATCTGCGCTGGTCCTCGTCGGTCAGGCTGTCGAAGTCATTGTGCTGGCGCAGGTAGTTGTTGGCCGCGATCAGGAAGCCGCAGGTGCCGGCCGCCGGGTCCTGGATGACGTCGCCCAGCTGCGGTTTCATCACGCTGACGATGCTGTCGATCAGATGGCGCGGGGTGAAGTATTGGCCGGCGCCGCTCTTCTTCTCGCCGGCATTGCGTTCCAGCAAGTCTTCGTACAGATCGCCCAGGTCGTCGCGGTCGACGCTGTACCAATCGAGATTGTCGATTTCGGTCACCAGCGTGCTGAGCGTCGCCGGTTTGGTGATGATGGTGTTGGCGTTGGCGTAGATCTCCTGTACGGCACCGCGGCCGTGCAGACCGTAGTCCAGCAGCATCTCCTTGTACATGTCGAGCCGGTCGGGCGCCGAGGCCGCCAGCAGGTCGCCCCAGCGGGTGCCTGGCTGTTCGACCTTGGGACCGTTCTTCTTCTTGGGGTCTTCAGGCTTGAAAACGGTCAGCCGGCGTTCCTGCTCGGTCTCTTTCATCATCTTCAAGAACAGCAGGTAGGTCAGCTCGCTCAGGTACTGGTGGTAGGTGACGCCGCCGTCACGCAGTACGTGGCAGAGCGACCAGAGCTTGGCGCCGATGTCGAGGGCGGCGGTGGGGTTGGACATGGATTCGAACTTGAGAAACGTCAGCGGTTGGCAGATTCGGGCGGCAAGGCCCACAGCGCGTCGTTGAAGGCATCGAGCACGGGCTGAAGCTGGCCGTTGAAGACCTTGTCCAGCCGGTTGAAGCCGCCGCCTTCGCGTTTGAAGATGAGGTCGGGGTCGTCGATGGCAGAGCGATCCACCAGCACATTGGCCTTGGTTTGCGCGGCGATGCGCTTGAGCCAGTCGCGCTGCGGCGTGCTCCAGGGCTTGCCGGCTGGCGGATGTGCCAGCAGATGCTGCAAGGCCCGGTCGACGCGCTCGGCATAGGGCACCAGCGCGTCGCCGATGGCCGCCTGGCGGATGTAGCCGACGATGCGGGCGGCGATGTCCTGGTTGGTCATCTCGCGCCAGGCCGAGGCGAGATTGGTCTCAGTGAAGCCGGCCTTGTCGAGCGCCAGCACCAGTTCGCGCAGCTGGGCGCGGGTCAGCTCGCGGGGCCGAGTCAGCACGGTCACCAGCGCCGGGATCTGGTTGCCCTGGGTCTGGATGAACTCGCTGAAGGCACGGATGTAGTCGTCGGGCTTCTTGCCCTTGCCGTAGCCACGCTCGGCACGATCGAAGGCATCGGCGTGGTCCGAGACGAACATCTCGCGCTCGGGGCCATCGCTGCGGCGGTCGAGCAGTTCACCCAGGTCTGGGTTCTGGATGAACCAGGCCGCCACATCGGTCAGTGGCATGGCCTTGAGCTTCTGGACGAAGGCCTGCACCGGCATGCCCGCCTTGGCCTCGAAGTCCTGTCGGTGCTTGTCGGTCAGGTGGCGCTTCTTGGCTTGCAGCTTGGCCAGGAACTGGTCGCGCACCAACCCGGTGGCCGCCTCGTCCTTGAGTGTGGCCAGTTCTTGTGCCAGCTGGGTGAAGCTGATCCTCGGGTTCACAACGACGGGCTTCATGGCCGTCATGTCGCCGATGGCCTCGAAGATGCGCACCGCATCGAACACGCGGAACGAGTCCTTTACATCCGTGCCGCCAAAGTCGCACAGCCGCGTCGCGCGGCCCAGCATCTGGTCGAACAGGATGCGGCTGTTCACCTGGCGCAGGAACACCAGGTTGCAGATCTCGGGCACATCCACGCCCGTGGTCAGCAGGTCCACGGTGACGGCCACATTGGGAAGGCGCTCGTTCTTGTAGCGGCGGATCAGCTGAAGGGGCTTGTCGGCCGCGCCGGTGATCTTGATGACGGCATCGTCTTCGACCGCACCGTACTGCGCGGCGAAGGCCTTCTTCAGCAAGTCCACCACCATGTCGGCATGGCTGTCGCTGACGCAGAAGATCAGCGTCTTGCGGCGGGAGGCCGGGTCCAGCTCCTGCGCCAGGTAGCTGCACACCACCTCGTTGAATGGCCGTGTGATGACCTTGCGGTTGAACTCATCGACCTTGAGCTTGATGTCGTCGGGCGTCTTGAACAGCTCGATCTGCTGGCGGCCGGTGTTGTAGACAGGGACCTGTTCGCCTGCCTTCCACACAATGCCCTCTCCGGAGAGCTGGGTGTGCACCTGGATCGGCGGCTCGTAGTCCACGAGGTAGCCGTCGACCACGGCTTCGCGGTAGCCATAGGTGAAGACCGGCGCGCCGAAGATCTGCGTGGTGTGCAGCGCGGGCGTGGCGGTGAGGCCGACCTTCACCGCATCGAAGTAGTCCAGCACGCGCCGGTACTTGGAGACGTAGTCGTCGTAGCCACGGAAGCTGAGTTCGGTGTCGGACAGCTCGCGGTCCAACAGGTAGCCGCGGTGGCACTCGTCGACGACGATGCAGTCGTACTGGTCGATGGGCGGCGGCGCGGTGCCGTCACTGGGGTACAGCACACGCTGCACCATGCCTTGCACGGTGGCCAGGTGCACGGCGGTGTCGTCGTCTGGCGCCTGGTCCTCCAGCTCCTTGATGCCGAAGATGTTGGCGAAGGTCTGCAGGCGCTCCATGCGCGTGTCCTTGAACGCGTTGGCGGCCTGCTCGCCCAGGGCCGAGCGGTCGACGAGGAACAGGATGCGCCTGAAGCGCTTGGCCTTGAGCAGGCGGTAGATCAGGGCGATGCAGGTCTTGGTCTTGCCGGTGCCGGTGGCCATGGCCAGCAGGATGGCTCGTTGGCCATCGCGGATGCTGGCCTCGGTGGCCAGGATCGCGCGCTGCTGGTAGGGCCGCAGCGGGAAGCCGTAGTCGAAGGGCGATTGGGCCAATTCGGCGTGGGCGCGGGCATCGTCGCGCTGTAGCAGCGCGCTCAGTCCCTCGGGGGTGTACCAGCCGTCCAGCGCGTGACCCAGGTTCTCGGGGCGGCGAAGGTCGCAGAACCAGACGCCACTTTGCTCGGCCAACTGCCGCAGATAAGGGCGGCCGTTGGTGGAGAACACGAAGGGGACGCGGAACTCGCCTTGCGTGCCGTGGTTGGAGGCCGGCAGCTCCCCTTCGGGGGAGGGGTTGAAGCCGCGGCTGTAGCGCTTGGCTTGCTGCAGCGCACCAGAGACGTCGATGTGCTTGCGCTTGGCTTCAATGATGGCGATGGGCACCAGGCCCACGAAGAGCGCATAGTCGGCCGGCCCGGTCTCCGTCGGCCATTCCGCAATGGCGAGGTTCTGGCCGCGTTGTGGCCTTGCGCCCTTGGCGAAGGTGACCTGCTCTGAGTTGACCGTCCATCCGGCGGCGGCCAGTTGCTCGTCGATCAGCTTGCGCGTGTCGCGTTCGCTGATTTGCAGGGACGCCGCTGCCGTGTTGGCAGCCGCCACGAACTTGGCGATGGCTTGTGGCGGTGCCGCTTCGGCCTGAGCCTGCAAAGTGTGCAGGCGTTGCTGCAGTTCGGCTTTGGCGGCCTCGGCTTCCGCGGCCATGGATTCCCAGAAGGCACGCTCCTGCTCGGCTTGCTGGGCTTGGGCCTGCACCTGGTCGAGCGTCTGAGTCGCGTCCTGGTGGGCCGCCCGGTACTGCGCCAGCTCGTTGCGCAGGCCGTCCAGTTCGGCCTGCAGCTCGGCGCTCTGGTTCGCTGGTGGTGACGGAGGCTGGAAAGGGCCCGACTTGAAGCCGGCGTCCTTGAAAGTGCGGTGGAACCACACGCCCAGCTGCCACGTCAGGCGAAGCGCCAGCAGGGCTGTGCGGTGATCACCGGCCAGGCGGTGGTTGGCGTCGTTACCGGCGCGCCGAACCTCGTGGAAGAGGTTGCCGACCTCGCTCGGGACAATGCCTTGGTCTTGCAGGCGGCGTAGCAGGTCGACCTGCTTTTCGTCCGCAGAGGTGAACAGGCCGACATTGGACGCTGCCATTTGAGCCAGCAACTCGGCCAGTTGCCGCAGCTTCAACAAGCAGGTGTTTGGGTCCTCGGGGAAATAACGCTCCGCCAACGCCCCCAGGCGCACGAGTTGGTCGTCGTGTGCCTTCAGATGGCCGAAGTTGGACGCGCTGGCCACGTTCATAGCCTCCCTGTGCCTCGCCTGGGCAAGCTGGTTCTGATCCCTATTCTGCCGGATGGCGGACGATCGTCAGCGAGCGCCGACGCCATCGCAACGGCGTGCTGCGACGAACATGCGCTTCAGGCTATCGGCTGCGGTCGCGGCGGCTGGTCAGGTCTTCGTCTGTGCCGGCCAATGCTGCCGCGGCAGCAAAATACGGCCTCGCTCAATGCCTTGCCGGCACCCGCTCCTCCAACGCCGGCGGCGCCCACCCCACCAGCATCCGGCACTCGCCCGGGAAGCGCTCACGCAGCGCCTCGCAGCGCGCTGCCACCCTCGCCGGCTGCGGCTTGTCGCCACGGGCCACCCAGCCCTGCAGCGCCTCCAGCAAGGCCGGGTAGACCGGGTCGGCCAGGTAGCTGTGCTCGCTGTGGTCGGTGTAGACCTGCACCAGGTTCGCGGCATGGCCGGCGCGCGCCATGGTGCGGCCGAACTGGCCGGACAGTTCCACGAAGGCCACCGGGTCCTGGCGGGCGTGCACGGTCAGCACCGGCCGGGCGATGCGGCCGGTGGGGTCGGTGTCGGCAGCGAA
>JAFLDI010000182.1 GCA_017302485.1 Burkholderiales bacterium
TACAAGGCCCAGCAGGCCGAAGGTGCGGCCGCCGCAGGCCCCGGCGCCGGTCCCGAAGCGGGACCGGGCGCAGGCGATGCCGGTGCGGGTGCCGCGAAGGACGAGAAGGTGCAGCACCTGCACCTGTTCGATGCCGACGGCTGGGCGCTGGAGCGCCAGGTCGAGATCGCCGACCAGTCCCTGGCACTGAACGCCTGATCCACCATCGTCCGACATGACCTACACCGCCCTGCCCGACAGCCCGGCCGAGTTCCTTGTGCTGCATGGCCGCGACAGCTCCCTGGTGATCGAGCACCACGCCGACGAAGGCCCGCTGTGGCGCTATTGGGGCCCGCGTCTGGCCGACGGCTGCACACCCGGCCTGCCCCTGCGCGACAGCCGCCCACTGCCGTCCTTCATGCTGGACCACGACCAGCCACTGACCGTGATGCCGGGCTTGGGTGTGGGCTGGTTCGGCCAGAGCGCCCTGCTGGCGCACCGCGACGGGCGCGATTTCTCGCTGGCCTTCCAGCGTGCCGAGGTGCACTGGCAGACACCCGGCAGCGCGCTGGCGCTGCTGCTGCACGACGACACCGCCCGCCTGCAGGCCCGGCTGACGCTGTCGCTCGACACCCACGACGTGCTGCGCGTGCAGACCACGCTGAGCAACCTGGGCGACGCGCCCCTGGCGCTGCAGTGGCTGGCCGCCGCCACGCTGCCGCTGCCGGCCGAGGTCAGCACGGTGCGCAGCTTCGCCGGCCAGCACAACCACGAGTTCCTGCTGCAGGTCGACGCCCTCTCGCGCAGCACCTGGCGCCGCGAAAACCGGCGCGGCCGCACCAGCCACGACAACTGGCCCGGCGCGGTCGTCACCACGCCCGGCGCCACCGAGCACCAGGGCCTGGTCTTCGGCGCCCACCTGGCCTGGTCGGGCAACCATCAGCAGAGCATCGAGTGGCTGCACGACGGCAGCTACCAGTGGCAGTTGGGCGAGTGGCTGGCGCCGGGTGAGGTGGTCCTCGCCCCCGGCGCGTCGCTGAGCACGCCCGAGGTGGTGGCCAGCCTGTCCACCGAGGGCCTGAACGGCCTGGCCGCCAACTTCCATGCCGAGCTGCGCCGCCGCCTGCCCTGGGCCGGCGGCCGCATGAAGCCGCGGCCGGTGCACCTCAACACCTGGGAGGGCCTGTACTTCAACCACCAGCTGCTGGACCTGATGGCGCTGGCCGATGCCGCTGCGGAGGTAGGCGTCGAGCGCTTCGTGCTGGACGACGGCTGGTTCCTCGGCCGCCACCACGACCGCGCCGGCCTGGGCGACTGGTGGGCCGATCCCAGCAAGTACCCCGACGGCCTGGCGCCGCTGGCGCACCATGTCGTGGCGCGCGGCATGGCGTTCGGCCTGTGGTTCGAGCCCGAGATGGTCAACCCCGACAGCGAGCTGCACCGCGCCCACCCCGACTGGGCGCTGCAGCTCCGCGGCCGGCCCATGCTCACCGCGCGCCACCAGCTGGTGCTCGACATCTCGCGGCCCGAGGTGTCGCGGTACCTGTTCGAGAAGATCGACGCGCTGCTGTCCACGCTGCCGATCAGCTACATCAAGTGGGACCACAACCGCGACCTGGCCGCCGCCGGCCTGGCCGATGGCCGGCCCGGCTGGCATGTGCAGGTGGATGCCGCCTACGCGCTGATGCAGCGCCTGCTGGACCAGCACCCGGCGCTGGAGATCGAGAGCTGCTCCGGCGGCGGCGGCCGCATCGACTTCGGCGTGCTGCGCCACACCCACCGCGTCTGGACCAGCGACTGCATCGATGCCGGCTCGCGGGTGTCGATCCAGCGCCACTTCCTGCAGTTCTTCCCGCCCGAGGTGATGGGCGCCCACATCGGCACCGCGCCGGCGCACTCCACCGGCCGCAGCCAGGCCATGGCCTACCGCGGCGCCGTGGCGCTGAGCGGTCACCTGGGCGTGGAGCTGGACGTGCGCCACCTGGACGCCGACACCCGCCAGCAGCTGTGCGGCTGGATCGCGCTGTACAAGCAGTGGCGCGACCACATCCATGCCAGCCGCACCTGGCTGGGCGAAGCCGGCGACCATGTGGTCTGGCAGATCCATGGCCAGCCCGGGGGCGACGACTTCCTCTTCATCAGCCTGCGCACCGCACCCAGCGGCCACCGCTATCAGCGCACGGCCAAGCTGTCGATGCTGGAGGCCGGCGCGCGCTACCGACTGCGCGTGGTCACGCCCGACGGCCTGCCCGAGAGCCAGCTCTTCTGCGGCAGCGCGCCCTTCTTCGACGCCCTGCGCATGCCTGAGGGCGTGGTGCTGGACGGCGACTGGCTGCGCCACGGCGGCCTGCCCTTGCCGCGCAGCCTGGCCGAGACCGGCTTCATCGTCCACCTGCACAAGCTCTGAGCCATGTCCGAGGCCTTTGATCCCGCCGAGCACTCGCACCGCCGCCGCAACCCACTGACCGGCCAGTGGGTGCTGGTGTCACCACACCGCGCCAAGCGCCCCTGGCAGGGCGCCCAGGAGGCCGCCGACGAACGCCGCGCGCCCGCCCACGACCCCAGCTGCTACCTGTGCGCCGGCAACACCCGTGTCACCGGCGAGCGCAACCCCGACTACCGCGGCCCCTTCGTCTTCACCAATGACTTCGCCGCGCTGATGGCCGACGCACCGGACGCCCCCGAGGCGGCCGATCCACTGTTCAGCACCCAGGTGGCGCGTGGCACCAGCCGGGTCATCTGCTTCTCGCCCGACCACGGCCGCACCCTGCCCGAGCTCTCGCCCGCCGAGGTGCGCGCGGTGGTCGACACCTGGTGCGCGCAGAGCGCCGAGCTGGGCCAGCGCTGGCGCTGGGTGCAGGTGTTCGAGAACAAGGGCGCGGCCATGGGGTGCTCCAACCCGCATCCGCATGGCCAGGTCTGGGCCTGTGACTTCCTGCCCAACGAGGCCGCCACCGAGGACCGCGAGCAGCGCGCCCACCACGCCACCCACGGCCGCCCGCTGCTGCTGGACGTGGCGCTGCGCGAGGCGGACGGTGAGCGCGTGGTGGTCAGCAACGCCCACTGGCTGGCCATCGTGCCCTACTGGGCCACCTGGCCCTTCGAGACCTTGCTGCTGCCGCGCTTCGCCGTGCAGCGCCTGCCCGAGCTGTCCGACGCGCAGCGCGACGACCTGGCCGCCGCCCTGCGCGAACTCACCGCGCGCTACGACAACCTGTTCGGCTGCAGCTTCCCGTATTCGATGGGCTGGCATGGCGCACCCTTCGACGCCGGCGACCACGCCCACTGGCAACTGCATTCGCACTTCTACCCACCGTTGTTGCGCTCGGCCACGGTGCGCAAGTTCATGGTCGGCTTCGAGATGCTGGCCGAGGCCCAGCGTGACCTGACCCCCGAGCAGGCTGCAGCCCGCCTGCGCGCCCTGCCCGCCAACCACTACCGCGAGCGCGAGCAGTCATGAGCAGTCCCCTGATCCAGCGCGCCATCGCCAGCTACATCGGCGCCTTCGATGCTCCGCCCCAAGCGCTGGTGCAGGCTCCCGGCCGCGTCAATCTGATCGGTGAACACACCGACTACAACGACGGCTTCGTGCTGCCCTGCGCGATCGACTTCCACACCGTCGTCGCCATTGGCCCGCGCCGCGACGGCCGGGTGCGCGTCATCGCCGCCGACCTGAATCACGCCAGCGACGAGTTCACGCTCGGCGAGACCATCGCCCACGCCGGCCCCCGCTCGGCCTGGGCCGACTACGTCCGCGGCGCGGTGCAGATGGCCGTGCGCGAAGGCCTGCCGCTGACCGGCGCAAACCTGGCCATTGCCGGCGACGTGCCGCAGGGGGCCGGGCTGTCCTCGTCGGCGGCGCTGGAGGTGGCGGTGCTGCAGGCGCTCAAGTCGCTGCTGGGCTCGCCCCTGCCCTCGCCCACCCGGCTGGCGCAACTGGCGCAAACTGCCGAGAACGACTTCGTTGGCTGTCAGTGCGGCATCATGGATCAACTGATCTCGGCCTGTGGCCGCGCCGACCACGCGCTGCTGATCGACTGCCGCAGCCTGGAGGCCTGGCCGGCACCGCTGCCCGACGACCTGGCGGTGATGATCGTGCACTCACGCGTCCGCCGCGGCCTGGTCGACAGCGCCTACAACGAACGCCGACAGCAGTGCGAACTGGCTGCGAGGCACTTGGGCGTCAGCCACCTGCGCGATGCCACACTGCCGCAATTGGTGGCCGCCGGGTGGAACCTGGACGAGCTCGTATTCCGGCGCGCACGCCATGTCATCACCGAGAACGCGCGCACGCTGGCAGCGCACGCTGCGCTGGCCCGAAGCGACCTGGTCGCGATGGGCCGTCTGATGGCCGAATCGCATATGTCGATGCGCGACGATTTCGAGATCACCGTACCGGCGATCGACGGCCTCGTTGCGCTGCTGCAGACCGAGATTGGTCCGCAGGGTGGTGCACGGATGACCGGCGGCGGCTTCGGTGGCTGCTGCGTCGCGCTGATGCCCGCTGATCAAGCCGAGCGTGTGGCCGCTGCCGTCGAGGGTGGCTACCGCAGTCCGGACGGCGAGCCGCCGCGCATCTGGGTCACCCGCGCCGTCGACGGGGCCGGCCCGGTACCCCTTTGAGGTTCTGAACATGCCCCGTGTCCTGCTCACCGGTGCCACCGGCTACATCGCCTCCCACACCTGGCTGGCGCTGTGGACCGCCGGCTTCGACGTGGTGGGGCTGGATGACTTCTCGAACAGCTCGCCCGAAGTGCTGCGCCGCCTGGCCGAACTGGGTGGCCGCGAGCCGGAGTTCGTGCAGGCCAGCGTCACCGATGGGGCGGCGCTGGACCGGGTCTTCGCCGAGCATGCCATCGACGCCGTGGTGCACTTCGCCGCCTTCAAGGCGGTGGGCGAATCCACCGCCGAGCCGCTGAAGTACTACGCCAACAACCTCGGCGGGCTGGTCAGCACCTGCCAGGCCATGGGCCGCGCGGGCGTCAAGACCATCGTCTTCTCCTCCAGCGCCACCGTCTACGGCACGCCGCAGTTCCTGCCCTACACCGAGCAGCACCCGCTCGACGCGATGAACGTCTACGGCCGCACCAAGCTGATGGGTGAGCAGATCCTGCGCGATCTGGAGGCCTCGGACCCGGCCTGGCACATCGCCTGGCTGCGTTACTTCAACCCGGTGGGTGCCCATGAGAGTGGCCGCATCGGCGAGGACCCGCGCGGCGTGCCCAACAACCTGATGCCTTATGTGCAGCAGGTGGCGGTGGGCCGGCGCGCGTTCCTCTCGGTCTTCGGCGGCGACTACGACACGCCGGACGGCACCGGCGTGCGCGACTACCTGCATGTGATGGACCTGGCCGAAGGCCATGTGGCGGCGCTGCGCTACCTGCTGGGCCGGCAGCAGTCGGTCACCGTCAACCTGGGCACCGGCGTGGGCTACAGCGTGCTTGACCTGGTCCGGGCCTTCGAGCAGGCGGCCGGCCAGCCCATCCCCTACCAGATCGTTGATCGCCGCCCTGGCGATCTGCCCAGCTACTACGCCGACGCCACGCTGGCGCGCGAGCTGCTGGGCTGGCAGGCCACGCGCAGCCTCGAGCAGATGTGCGCCGACGCCTGGCGCTGGCAAAGTGGCAACCCGGACGGCTATCGATCACCCTGAGACAATCCCACCATTGCCCGCCGCCTGTCCGTCATGAACTCCAGCCGCCAGTCCAAGCCAAAGACGCGACGCCCGACGATGACGGATGTCGCCAAGGCCGCCGGCGTCTCACAGTCCACGGTGTCCATGGTGCTCAACAACGCGGCGGGTGCGCGGCTGTCGGCGGACACGCGCGCCCGAGTGCTGCAGGAGGCGATGGCGCTGGGCTACCGGTTGCCCCACCGTGATCCCAGTGTGATCGGGGTCGAGGCCAAGCAGCAGGCGGTGATCGGCTATCTGGTCGACGAAATCTCGACCAGCCCCCATCCGGTGGTAAGCCTTGATGGGGCTCGCGATGCCGCCTGGGAGCAAGGATATGTGCTCCAGGTTGCAGTGACCCGAAACAACGCTGAGCAGGAAATGGCAACCATCGCCGCACTGTTCAGCCAGCCTGGGCTGGTGGGCATCGTCTATTCGACCATCTTCACCCGGCAGGTCGAGGTGCCGGAGGCGCTTCTGAAGCGACCACTGGTGCTCCTGAACTGCCATGACGACCAACGTCGCCTGCCGGCCGTCTTGCCGAGCGAAGTGGCAGGCGGGCATGCGGCCACCGAGCACCTGATCGCCCAGGGTCACACGCGCATCGCCTTCATCAACGGGGAGCCCTGGATGGAGGCAGCTCAAGACAGGCTCAAGGGCTACCGCCGCGCTCTGGCCACGGCGGACCTGCCCTTCGACCCGCAACTGGTTCGAGAAGGCGACTGGATGTCTGGCAGTGGCTACGAGCACACACTGGCCTTGATGGCCTTGCCACGCCCGCCCAGTGCCATCTTCTGTGCCAATGATCTGATGGCCCTGGGGGCACTGGAAGCCTTGAAACACCTCGGGCTTCGCGTGCCCGCGCAGGTGTCGGTGATCGGCTACGACGACCAGGAGATCTCCCGCCATACCCACCCGCCGCTCACGACCCTGGTGCTGCCCAATGAGGAAATGGGGCGCACGGCTGTCGAACTGCTGCTGTCGATGGCAGCCGGTGAGCGTGCGCCCCGCGCAGTGACCAAGATTGGCGGCCCGGTGGTGGTCAGGGAGTCCGTCGGACCGCACGTGGGCGAGGCCGGCACCTGAGGGCCAAAAGGCCGCGCCGACGCGGCTGCCGTCGTCGATACTGCCGCCATGCCCGACGCCCACACCCTGCTGCTCTTCATCCTGGCCGGCTGGCTGCTGAACCTCACGCCCGGCCCCGACGTGCTGTGCATCGTCAGCCATGCGCTGCGCGGTGGCGTGCGCAGCGGCATCGCGGCGGCATTGGGCGTGGTGGCAGGCTGC